>QZJD01000092.1 GCA_003604995.1 Desulfobulbus sp.
ATGGGCTTTCAAGTCGATTACATGCATATTGGCAAATTTATTAACGAAGAATCAACCTGTTAATGCTCATAAAAAA
Source organism: Desulfobulbus sp. (assembly GCA_003604995.1). Classification (GTDB taxonomy): domain Bacteria; phylum Desulfobacterota; class Desulfobulbia; order Desulfobulbales; family Desulfobulbaceae; genus UBA10518. Next base: position 77 of record QZJD01000092.1, read on the forward strand.
GTCAACAACCGGACACTAGTGATTTTATATACAATTACACCGATTTTCGAACAACACCCCCCACGCATCCCGTAAGCTCTGCGCACCATGGGGGGTTACTTTTTTCAGGGGGTGACGAATGCGTTTTACCAAACCCCCGAAGACCTTTGCCGAGCAGGTGGAGCTTCTCACCTCGCGCGGGATGGAGGTAGAAGATCCCGAACGTGCCGAGCGCTATCTTTCCCACCTGAACTATTACCGCCTGGCTGCCTACTGGCTGCCCTGCGAGCAAGACCATCCAACTCACCGTTTCAGGCCGGGCACCAGATTCAATACCGTCCTCGAACATTATATCTTCGACCGGGAACTGCGGCTGCTGGTCATGGATGCCATCGAGCGGCTTGAGGTTTCTCTACGCACCCGCTGGGCCTACCATCTTTCCCATGCATACGGCCCCCACGCCCATCTTGACGGCGGTATTTTCAAACAGGGGCGCTGGTCGCACCCGGACAACGTGCAGAACCTGAAAGAGGTAGTTCGCTCCAGCGCCGAGGTCTTCATTCGCCATTTCGACGCCTACGATGAAGAGTTGCCGCCTTTGTGGGCCATCTGCGAAATCATGACCCTGGGCCAGCTTTCCAAGTGGTACGCCAATCTGCGCCATGGCCGGGACCGCAACGCCATTGCCCGGGTCTACGGGCTCGACGAAGTCAACCTGACCTCCTTTCTGCACCACTTGAGCATCGTGCGCAATCTCTGCGCTCACCACGCCCGGCTCTGGAACAGGGAATTCACCTTCGCCTGGAAACTGCCGAGGGGGAAGCCGGCGGGCCTCGCTGAAAATTTCAATGCCACGGACGGCAAAAAGATATACAACACCTTGGTCATGCTGGCCTTTCTCTTGGACCGGATCAACCCCCATAGCTGGAAGAAACGCTTGGGAGCGCTGTTTGCCAAACATCCCGAAGTACGCGAAGGCAATATGGGATTTCCCGGAGACTGGCGGGAGCGGCCGATCTGGCGGGGGAAGTTATGAAATCGAGCGGATCAATGCAGACTTTTTTTTATAGAGGATGAATCCATGCCGACATTGGAATTCAAGGGAAAGCAATTTGTCTATTCCCACCATTTGAGCGTGCCCTTTCGCGAGTTGAGGGTGGATGCCGGGAAGTCCCTGCCCGCCGAGGGACAAAAGCCGTCTCTGGATGACAATCTGATTATTCACGGCGACAATCTCGAAGCGTTGAAGGCCCTGCTGCCCACCCATGCCGGCAAGATCGACTGCATCTTCATCGACCCACCCTATAACACCGGCAACGAGGGATGGTGCTACAATGACAACGTACGCTCGCCGCTGATGCGTGAGTGGCTGAAGAAATCGGCCAACCCAGTGGACAAGGAGGACCTAGAGCGCCATGACAAATGGCTCTGCATGATGTGGCCGAGGTTGAATTTGCTCCATGAGTTGCTGGCTGAGGAAGGCGCTATCATTGTCACCCTTGACGATAATGAGATTCATAGGATGCGCGACCTCATGGATGAGATTTTTGGTGATGAGAATTTTATTGCCACCTGCCTTTGGCAAAAAAATTACTCTCCCAAAAATACAGCGGAATTTTTCTCAAGCGATCATGACTACGTACTGATCTATGCTAAAAATAAAGCTTCGCTTTCCATTGGTTCACTCGATCGAACTGAAGCGCAGGAAGGCCGTTACAAAAATCCAGATAACGACCCCCGCGGGCCATGGAAGACAAGTGATTTATCTGCGCGTAACCCATACAGCGAAGGTTTATACTCGATTCAATGCCCCGGTGGACGCAGGATTGATGGCCCTCCGAAAGGGAATTATTGGCGGGTAGCTGAAGATAAATTTTGGGAAATGGATAAGGACAATAGAATATGGTGGGGTAACGATAAAAATAGTATTCCGCAAATTAAACGATTTCTAAATGAAATACGTGAAGGTCGTGTCCCGCAAACCATCTGGTTTTATAATGATGTCGGCCATACGGACCAAGCTAAAAAAGAGATCAAGCAAATTCTGTCTTTTGAAAATACAGCTGATGTGTTCATTACCCCGAAACCCGTTAAACTGGTTGAGCGGGTTCTTCAAATTTTTTCAGAACCTGACTCCATCATCCTCGACTCCTTTGCCGGTTCCGGCACTACCGCTCACGCGGTGTTGGAGGCCAACCGCAAAGACGACGGCAACCGCCGCTTCATTCTGGTGGAGTGCGAAGACTACGCCGACACCCTGACCGCCGAGCGGGTCCGGCGGGTGATCAACGGCTACGCCTTCACCGGCACCCAGCGGGAAGAGCTGTACAGCGAAAAAATCACCTGGTCCAATTTCACCAAAAAGCACCATCAGATCATGCTGGAGGTGGAACATTTCGAACAGAAGGCGCAAGCCTCCTTTGACAAGGTCAAGAAGGAGATCAAGGACGGCGTGCTCACCGTCACCGGTGAACGCAAGATAGAGGAAAAGGCGCCGGGCCTGGGCGGTAGCTTCACCTTCTGCACCCTGGGAGAGCCCATCGAAGTAGAAAGTCTGCTCACCGGCCAGGGGCTCCCTGGTTTCGAAGCACTGGCCCGCTATGTGTTCTACACCGCCACCGGCCGATCCCTGGACAAGGTCGGCAGGCCATCTCCTGACGGCTTTATCGGCGAGACCGACCTGTTCCGCATCCATCTTTTTTACCAACCCGACCCAGCCTGGCTTCGTTCCAACGAAGCGGCCCTGAACGCCGAACGGGTCGAGGCGGTAGCGAAGGGGAACAGATCTGGCAAGCGGGCCATCGTGTTCGCGGTGGCCAAATTCATGAGTCAGAAGGAACTGACCAAACGCCGCATCGAGTTCTGCCAGCTGCCCTATGCCGTGCACCGCATTCTGGGGGACTGAGCCATGGAGCTGAAGGAGTATCAGCAAGGGGTGCTGCAGAAGATCGACCGCTATCTCAGCGTGCTGGCGGAGAAACGGGAAGACGCCGGAGCATTCGTGGAATTCCAGAAAAGCCGGGGCAAGGAGGTCGAATTGGCCGATTATTGCCGCGACGCCTGGGACCACTTGAATCATGAGCGGATGCTGCCCTATCTGCGGGACAAGGACGGCAACGCCTTTGTCGCCCCCTGGCTTTCCCGCCGCGACGGTCTGCAGCGAGTCATCCCCAACATCTGCTTAAAAGTGCCCACCGGCGGTGGCAAGACCCTCTTGGCCGCCTGCACGTTGGAGCGTATCCAGACCGATTATTTCAAGCGCCAGACCGGCTTTGTTCTGTGGGTGGTGCCGTCCGACGCCATTTACCGTCAGACCTGGAAACAGCTCGCCGACCGCGAACATCCTTACCGGCAGATCCTTGAGCGCGCCTCCGGCGGCCGGGTCAAACTTCTGGAAAAGGGGGATGCCTTCAGCCTCCGCGAAGTGGAGGGCCAGCTATGCGTCATGTTGCTGATGCTGCCGTCCGCGGCACGCAAGTCAAAGGAAACCCTGCGGCTTTTCCGGGACAGCGGCCGTTTTACTTCGTTCTTCCCGCCTGAGGACGACAGCAGCGCCAACCGGCAGTTTCTCGATCGTGTCCGCAATCTTGACATCAACGATCTTTCTGACCAGGGCTGGATGCAGGGGATCGTGCCCGGCGCTCTTTCCATCAAACAGAGCCTCGGTAACGTGCTGCGGCTGGTGAGGCCGGTGGTGGTGATCGACGAAGGTCACAAGGCCTATTCGGATACGGCCCGCGCCACGCTCTGCGGCTTCAACCCCCGTTTTATCGTCGAACTGTCGGCCACGCCGAACACCCAGTGCAAGCATCAATCCAATGTCCTGGTCAACGTGCCGGGAACGGACCTGAAAGATGAGGAAATGATCAAGCTGCCCATCAACGTGATCAACGAGGATAAGGGCGGCTGGAAACACACCCTCACCACGGCCCATGCCAAACTTGATGAACTTGCCCGTGATGCAGGCTCGCTGCAGGCGGAAACCGGTCGTTACATCCGTCCGATCATGCTGGTGCGGGTGGAACGCACCGGCAAGGAGCAGCGGGATACCGCGTTTGTCCATGCCGAGGATGTCCGTGAATATCTCATCGACAAACTTGGGGCACGGGAAGAGGAGATCAGGTTCAAAACATCGGAAAAGGATGAACTGGGCAGCGAGGACCTTCTGGCCGAGATTTGTCCGGTGCGCTTCATCATTACCAAGGACGCCCTGCGGGAAGGCTGGGACTGCCCCTTTGCCTATGTGCTGGCCATCCTCTCCAAGACCACGGCCAATACCGCCCTGACCCAGATGATCGGCCGGGTGCTACGCCAGCCCCATGCCCGCTTGACCGGACATGCCCCGCTCGATGAATGTTATGTGTTTACCTTTGACCAGGATGTACGTGAGGCGGTCAACGGGGTCCGCAGAGGGCTGGAAGATGAGGGTATGGCCGATCTTGCCACCAGCGTCAAGGCCGGTGACGGCGAGGGCGGCGCCAAAAGGATATCGCGTAAGGAAACCCTTGGACGGAACAAGGCCTTCGACAAGGTGCCGACCATCTTTCTGCCGAGGGTGTTGCATCGTGATGTAAAGGCCACGGAGGGTTACCGGGTGCTGGATTACGACCGGGACATCCTCGGCCATCTGGATTGGGAGTCGTTCCGTTTTGTGGCTGCCGACAGTGTCAGCGTCGAAACGAATGAGAAATTGCAACGCACCATCGCCCGGATCGATATTGCCAGGACAGAGAAGCAAAATGGCAATACCCTGCTCGATTTCATCCAGGAAAAAATGGAAGGCCTGCCCGAGGAAGGGCTCGATGTCTCCTTTCTTGTCCGCCAGTTGCTCGACGTCATCCCAAATCCCTGGCAGGGAATGCGAATTCTCATCGAAACTCTGGATATCTTGCGTTCGCGGGGCGTGAGTGAAGAACAGCTCTATGCCAACCGGCTTGATCTCGTCAAAACCATCAAGCTTGATCTGCGCGAGCAGGTGAACCGGGAAGCGGAAGAACTGTTTCGGCAAAAGCTGGGAAGCGGCGACATCGCCCTGAAACTGGTGACTTCAAGGAATCCCGAATTGAACTGGGCCTTGGCTACGACCCTGGAAATTGACGTGTCGGAGGATGACCGCATCCTGTATCGGAAAGATGGCGAGTTGCTGGAGAAATACCTTTTCGAAAAGGTCTATCAGCGCGATTTCAATACCCTGGAAAAAGATACCGCCTGGTATCTCGACAGCCGCGATTGTGTCTACTGGTGGCACCGGATCGCGGTGAATCAACAATCATACGGGCTCCAGGGTTGGCAGCGCCAGCGGGTATATCCTGATCTGCTCGCCTGCCTGCACGGCACCGAAAAAGGAAAGTTTCGCTTTTCGGTGCTGGAGACCAAGGGCGAACATCTGAAGGGAAACGACGATACCGAATACAAACGACAACTGTTTGACCTGCTGACCGCCCACGCCAACACGGCAATCCACGCCGGTCAATTCGAACTGTGGGAAGAAAACCAAGGGATGACCTTCGCCCTGCTTATGGAAGACTCATGGAGAGAAGAGCTGGCAAAGGTCGGGATTGATTAGGATAAATTTTATGGCGGTGGGCCGTCGTCGGGTGAAGACAATGAATCAACCTGTAACGTATCATTATTGGCAAATTTCCTCCCGCAAAGATTCTGTGGGAGAAGCTCATTCCACTCATCGGCCCAGCCAGTGCCGCTCTGGCCCGATATGACGGCTCTGGGAATTGTTGAACATTGCCGAAGGGAAGACTGTTTTAGAGGATCATCGGTGAGGCACAAGCTGTCTTGTGGCTCATTTTTTTACTATTATGATCCACAAGCAATGTTGAGGTTCATTCATGATCAACAACCACATGATAGGAATGTGAATCTTCCAATCGGTTCGCTGTCTGTGAAAACGAATGAAAACCATCAACCGAACCAGCTCTTCCTTCATTCCTAAGCAAGCATACATAACGAACAGCTTTGAAGATGGAAAGAATGGTTTGATTAAAGACGGCTCAATTGAAAAAGGAACAAACGGAGTCTCGGGTTTCTCCCCCAACTGCCTGTCCATTGATCTTGAGGTAGGGCGGAATGACGCGCGCATTCATGCCTTTGCCGCTGTTCATGGGAAAACTGGCCTTGCCTTTGTCCACCAGAAGGGAGATGTAAAGAAGGCCCTGGCAGAGCTTGATGACCTTGCCCAGGGAACATCCTTTCTGCTGGGCCATAACCTGCTGGCCTTTGACCTCCCTTATCTTGTTGCCGCAAAGCCTGACTTGCGGCTTCTCTCAATGCCCGTTGTCGACACGCTGCGCCTCAACCCACTGGCGTTTCCTCGGAATCCCTACCATCATCTCGTCAAACACTACCAGGACGGCCAACTCAAACGTGGGAGGCTGAACGATCCTGAGCTGGATGCGAGGCTGACAATTTCTCTGCTTCGTGATCAGATTGCGGCACTGCAAAAGACATCCCCTGAACTGATTACCGCCTGGCACTGGCTGACCACACTTGAGGCCTCTACTACAAGCGAAAACAAGGCAGTAGATGCCTTATTTGCACTAGTACGACAAAAAGGCCGGCCCGCGGCAGCAGAAGTTCGCAAAGCGATAGAAAAGATGTTGGCGGAAGTCTCCTGTCGGACGCAAACGCGAGAAATCCTGGAATCTCTCACAACGAATGGGTGGGCTCTGGCCTATGCCCTGGCGTGGCTTTCGGTGAGTGGTGGCAATTCGGTCATGCCGCCGTGGGTGCGCCATCAATTTCCCGAAGCAGGAGTTCTGGTAAAACGACTGCGGGATATCGCCTGCAGCGACCCTGACTGCACCTGGTGCCGGCAGCGCCATGATGCTCGAAAAGAACTCAAGCGCTGGTTCGGCTTTGCCGATTTCCGGCCGGAACCCGTTGATGCAAGCGGCATCCCTTTACAGCAGTGCATTGTTGAAGCAGCGATGCAGGGTGGACATGTCTTGGGGATTCTGCCGACTGGTACCGGTAAATCCCTCTGCTACCAATTGCCGGCCCTCTCCCGCTATGACAAGACCGGCGCGTTGACGGTGGTCATTTCGCCGCTGGTGGCGTTGATGGCCGACCAGGTCGCCGGACTTGAGGCAAGAGGTGTCACCTGCTGCGCCGCACTCAACGGCCTTCTCTCCATGCCTGAACGTGCGGATGTCCTGGATCGCATCCGGCTGGGTGATGTGGGTATCCTGATTATTTCTCCCGAACAGTTGCGGAACAAGGGGCTTAGAAACGCACTGGCTCAAAGAGAAATCGGCGCTTGGGTGATTGATGAGGCGCATTGCTTATCCAAGTGGGGCCATGATTTTCGACCCGATTACCGGTATGTGGGAAGATTTATCAAGGAAAAGGCTACTAACGGTGCCATCCCGCCAATACTCTGTTTGACAGCCACTGCCAAACCTGATGTCGTAGCCGATATTCGGAACCACTTTCAGGACAAACTTGGGATCAATCTCCTGTTGTTCGATGGGGGCGCACAGCGGAGCAATCTTGATTTTTCCGTGGTACCGACGACGCTCGCGGAGAAATTTGCTCATATCCACCAGCTATTAGAGCACCACCTGCCCTCGGGAAAAATGGGCGGGGCCATTGTATATTGCGCCAGTCGCGAGAATACCGAACTGGTGGCTGGGTTCCTGCGGGAAAAGGGGCTGACAGCGGAGCATTTCCATGCCGGGCTGTCACCAGAGACCAAGAAAAGCGTGCAGGCACGATTCATTGCCGGTGAATTGCGGGTGATAGTGGCCACCAATGCCTTTGGCATGGGGATCGACAAGCCTGATGTGCGGGTGGTTATCCATGCCGACATACCCGGGTCACTGGAAAATTATCTCCAGGAAGCGGGACGCGCCGGACGTGACCGGCAGACGGCATACTGTGTCCTGCTCTATACGCCTGAGGATGTCGAAAAGCAGTTTGGCATGTCGGCATTTTCCAGGCTCACCCGTGACGAGATCCAGTCGATTCTCAAATCGCTGAAAAATCTGGATCGCAAGAAGCGGATGGGGGGCGAGGTGGTGGCAACCGTCGGCGAGATTCTGGCGGAGGAAGAAGAAGGCGTCTTCAATCGCGATTCCGCCACCGATGATACCCGGGTCCGCACCGCCATATCCTGGCTGGAGGAAGCCGCTCTGCTCAGCCGGGAGGAGAACAGGGTCCAGGTATTCCCTTCTTCACTGCGGGTCGCCTCGCTGGAAGAGGCGGAAAAGAAACTGACCAAGATCCAGATGACCGATGAGTATCGGCACAAGTTGCTCCGCATTGTCGAAGTATTGATCAGCGCTGACGCCGATGAAGGGATATCGACGGATGAATTGATGGGTGCCGGCGGGCTCACAACCGATGGGGTCCGGCGGGCACTGTATGACCTTGAGCAGGTGGGCGTCGCAAGCAATGATACGGCGTTAACCGCGTTTGTACATGCCGGGGTGGAGCACTCTTCCCAGAAGCGGTTTCTCGAAGCCTCGGCCATGGAAACGACGCTGATCGAGGAACTGCGGATTGCCGCGCCTGATCTGGGCAAGGGGGAGGAATCGCTTTTGCATCTCCGGCATACGACCCAGCAATTGAAAGACCGTGGTCATGCTGATGCTTTGCCGGAAAAGGTCTGGCGCCTCATTCGCAGCATTTCGCAGGATGGCCGAAATGAGGACGGTGGCACCGGGAGTTTGCGACTGCGACGCCTGGATGCGGAGTCCGTGGTTGTGGGGCTGCTGCGGGAATGGCCCGATCTGGAAAAAACAGCCCGTCTGCGCCGCGAAGGGGCAAGGCAGGTCCTTGAACATCTGCTGGCCAGTTTGCCCCAGGGAGTAAGGGGCTCTGATCTGCTGGCCGAAACAACGCTTGGCAAGTTGACAAGCGCGCTTACCGGCAATCTTGTCCTCAAGGCGCAAATAAAGGATCTTCAGAAGCTGCTTGATCGGGCTCTTCTCTGGCTGCATGAACAGGAGGTTATCCGCCTCAACAAGGGGTTGGCAGTGTTCAGGCCGGCCATGACGATTCGCATCAGCCAGGAGAAACGGAATTTCCTCAAAGCCGATTTCATGCCCCTGAAACTTCATTATCAGGAACAGGTCGTTCAGATCCATGTCATGGCGGAATATGTGCACCTGGGTCTGGCAGCCATGGCTGACGCACTGAGACTGACCATGGATTACTTCAGCCTGCGAAGGGAGGAATTTCTTCGCAGGTGGCTGCCTGGCCGCGACAAGGAGCTGTCCCGGCAAACTACGCCGGAGTCATGGAGTTCTATTGTCGAATCGCTCCACAACCCGATTCAGCAAGGAATTGTCGCTGATGATCGGGAGCAGACCAATATCCTGGTGCTGGCCGGGCCCGGTTCGGGCAAGACAAGGGTGCTTGTCCATCGGATAGCGTATCTGGTCAGGGTACGCCGGGAAAATCCTCGGGGTATCGTAGCCCTTGCCTATAACCGGCATGCGGCTGTTGAGATCCGTCGACGCCTGGGTGAACTGATCGGCGACGATGCAAAAGGGGTGACCGTCCTCACCTGTCATGCCCTTGCCATGCGCTTGACGGGAGCGAGTTTCGCAGGCCGTGAAGTGAAAACAGATGGGGATATCTTCAAGGAGGTATTGCTGCAGGCCGTTGCTCTGCTGAAAGGTGAAGGACTTCCCCCTGAGGATGCCGATGAACAGCGGGACCGTCTGCTTGCTGGTTTTCGCTGGATACTGGTGGATGAATACCAGGATATCGGCCCGGAACAGTATGAGTTGATCTCTGCTCTGGCAGGAAGGACCCGCATGGAAGAACAGGGCAAGCTGAGCCTGTTCGCCGTTGGCGATGACGATCAGAATATCTATGCCTTTGACGGAGCATCCGTTGAGTTTATCCGCAGGTTCGAAGCCGATTATGCGGCCAAACCTGTCTATCTCGTCGAAAACTACCGATCTACCGCAAATATTATTGAGGCCGCCAATCTTCTCATTGCCCCTGCGGAGCGGCGCATGAAAAGCGATCATCCGATCACCATTGACCGGAAGCGGACAAAGGAACCGAAAGGTGGGCGCTGGCAAAACATTGATCCTGTTTGCCAGGGACGAGTTCAGGTGCTCCCGGCGGGCAAAACGGTCATAACCCAGGCCATGGCAGTGATGACTGAACTCCAGCGCCTGCAATCACTTGTTTCTGATTGGGATTGGACCAGGGCCGCGGTCATAGCCAGGGAGTGGAAATATCTTGAGCCGGTGCGCAGCTATTGCGAACTGCACGATATCCCGGTTCAGGTGGCGGATGAATTAGCCCTTCCCTTCTGGCGCTTACGGGAAACCCAGGCCATGATCGATTGGTTACATGAAAGGGAAACAAGGCTCATCGACGCAGCTGAACTCAAGAAATGGCTTGGCCTCCGGCCATCGGGAACCTGGTGGTCTCTGCTGGGTGAAGCGGTAGATGAATACGCTTTGGAGACAGGTGGAGTCGAGTTACCTTCCCGGCATTTTATTGAATGGCTTGTTGACTGGGGCCGGGAGGTCCGCCGCCGCCAGACCGGGTTGTTGTTGCTTACCGCACATCGGGCCAAGGGCCTGGAGTTTGAGCATGTTGCGGTCCTTGATGGCGGGTGGCAGCGGATCGGGAGTAACGAGGACCATGATGCCGCCCGGCGCCTCTATTATGTCGCCATGACCAGAGCGCGACATACGTTGATGCTTGCCCGTTTTGCTTCCGGACATGTCCTGCTGGATACACTGCCGGAAGATCCTTCCCTCGTGCTGCGTGCTGAGATGGGGTTGCCACCTGTCGAACGTGAACTTGCCCGACGTTATCTCCGCTTGACCCCTGCAGATGTTGATTTAGGGTTTGCCGGCCGGTACGAGCCAAAGAGCAAGGTGCATACGGCGATTGCGGCATTGTCCATTGATGACTCTCTTATTTTACGCCATGCCGAGGGACGATTCGAACTCCTGGATGACAAGGAAAACAGAGTTTGCAGACTTGCTCGGAATTTTTCTCCACCCAAGGGAATGAGGTGCATTGCCGCCCGTGCCGCGGCGATTTTCCTCCGCAAACGAGAAGATGAAGGAGCTGAATTCCAGGATAGGGTACGCTCTGATCGCTGGGAAGTGGTGTTGCCGGAATTGGTCTATGAGCCCATGTAAATGGGAGTATGCAGCCCTGGACTTAAACCGGAGGTGTCGGGAATATTTTTGAAAGAGGCTCATTTGATCAATTTAAACTCATCGAGAAAACAGCTGCCGGTCACAGGGGTGGAGCTGTCCGCTAGCGGCCGGCTCGGGCATCAACCCCAGATAATAAATTTATGGCGGCTGCTGCAAAAATGCAGTTTTTGGGTCACCGAAGCCGGGGCAGAAAAGCCAGCGGGTCACCCCCGTACCGGCCTGATGCTTATCGGGCTCAGATGAATTGCGGGCGGCTGAGGTCGTATTTACGTATCTTGTATCCCATCTGACGGGGGGTCAGGCCGAGTTCGCGAGCGGCCCTGGCCTGGACCCAGCCGTGCCGCTTCAGGGCCGCCTCGATTTCTCCCCTCTCGATTTCCTCAAGCGACATCCTTGGTGCGGCTGTACCGGCTGCCTGCACTATTGCGGGCATGGGCGGCGCGACCATTTCCGGTTCGGCGGCGACAAAGGTGGGCAGGTCGCTCAGGAGGATCTGTTGCCGGTCGGCCATGATCACCAGCCGCTCGACCAGGTTCTGCATCTCCCGCACGTTGCCGGGCCAGCGATAGGTGCTCAGGAAATCCATCACCTCCCGGGAAAATCGGACCTGCTTCCGGTTCTGCTGGTTGCTGATCCCGAGGAAATGGTCGATCAGCAGGGGGATGTCCTCGGCGCGTTCGCGGAGGGGCGGCAGGACGATGGGCACCACATTGAGCCGGTAGAAGAGGTCGGCGCGGAATCTGCCCTGGGATACGGCCTCTTCCAGGCTGCGATTGGTGGCGGCAATGATTCGGACATCAACGCTGATGGTCTCGCTACCGCCCAATCGTTCGAACTGCTGTTCCTGCAAGACCCGAAGGAGCTTGGCCTGCAGCTCCAGGGGCAGTTCGCCGATTTCGTCAAGGAAGAGGGTACCGCGGTCCGCCAGCTCGAAGCGGCCTTTGCGGCGGGCCAGCGCATTGGTGAAGGCCCCCTTCTCGTGGCCCAGCAACTCGCTCTCCAGGAGATTTTCCGGGAGGGCGGCACAGTTGACCTTGAGGAAGGGTTTATCGCGCCGGCCGCTCGCCTGGTGAACGGCCCGGGCGACCAGCTCTTTGCCGGTGCCGGATTCTCCCTGCAACAGGACCGTGGCGCTGGAGGGGGCAACCTTGGTGATCGCCGCAAAGACTTCCCGCATCACCTTGCTTTGGCCCAAAATATTGTGCTGGCTGAACACCGGCGTCAACTGTGCCCGCAGTGAGCGGTTTTCCTCTCGCAGATGGGCCTCCTGCTTGCGGATTTCGCGGCTCAGGACAAGGAACTGGGCGATGAGGGTGGCGACCACGGTCAGGAAACGGATATCCTCCTCAAAGGGGATCTCCAGGCCGAACAGGCGGTCCACGGTCAGCACCCCCGCCGGTTCGCCGGCAATGAGCACCGGCACGCCAAGAAAAGAAAGCTTTCCCTTGTCGATATCCCGGGACCGGGTTTTGTTGAGAAAGAGCGGCTCACGGTGGATATCGGGCACCACAAAAGGGGCGCGGCTGGCAAAGATCCTCCCGGTAATCCCCTCGTCCGGCCGGTAGACCCCCCGCTTTTCCTCGTCATGGCTCAGGCCGCAGGAGGCCTTGATCACCAGCCGGCGCCCCGTATCGTCGAGGAGGAACAGGGTGGCCCGTTCCATGCGCAGGATATCCCGCAGCACCCCGAGAACCGCGTTGAGGGTTGAATCCAGATCGTGTGCCGAACCGATCAGCTGCGCGATTTCGTAGAGCGCGGTCAGTTCGATGGTCTGGGTGTAGGTCTGGCCCGTGGGGGTGCGGTCGGCGGGAATTGGGGGCATGATCACTCCTTGCTGGTTGATGGTTACCTCTTTCTTTGCAACTCGCGGTCCAGAAAGGGTTCAGCCTGAGAAATGCTTTGAATTCCAGAGGGTTGTCCTGCCGCTTCTCCTGTGCGACGCCTCCTTGTCCTCACATTTTTGCAATAAATTAATCAGAAAAAATATTAATAATTGACAATAATGTCACTATGAGCCGCTGTACTCCCCGGCCGGCGGCAATGCCATCCGTTGAAATCTCAGGAGCGGATGCTTGCGGTTGTGACTATCGGCACAATCAGCAGTTTTGTCGCAACACAACCTTTTTGTCGGGATAGGACAAAATGGTAGCCTCTCTCTTTGGGTCAAAAGAGGGGCCGCAACCAGGGAGGCTATTCTGTAACTTGTTTGAATCATTAAAAAGTGCGAAATTTTTCGCGATTGGCACGGCTCTTGCCCAACAAGGGCAGACAAGAACGCGCGGGACAGGAGGCTTCCCTTGTTCCCGCCGCCAATGAACAAACGATTCTACAAGGGACTGGAGGAACACATGAGAAAAGTGGCAATTTATGGCAAAGGCGGTATCGGCAAGTCCACGACGACCCAGAATACCGTGGCCGGACTGGTGGAGATGGGCCGCAAGGTGATGGTGGTCGGCTGCGACCCAAAGGCGGATTCGACCCGTTTGCTCCTGGGCGGCCTCGCCCAGAAATCGGTACTCGACACCCTGCGCGAGGAAGGCGAGGACGTGGAACTCGACAACATCCGCAAGGCTGGCTACGGCGGCACATGGTGCGTGGAATCCGGCGGGCCGGAACCGGGCGTCGGCTGCGCCGGCCGCGGCATCATCACCTCCATCAACATGCTGGAGTCCCTGGGCGCCTACGAGGAGAGCGAGGGACTTGACTATGCCTTCTATGACGTCCTCGGCGACGTGGTTTGCGGCGGTTTCGCCATGCCGATCCGCGACGGTAAGGCCGAGGAGATCTACATCGTCTGCTCCGGCGAGATGATGGCCATGTACGCGGCCAACAACATCAGCAAGGGGATCATGAAGTTCGCTCAGTCAGGCGCGGTTCGCCTGGGCGGCCTGATCTGCAACTCCAGGAATGTGGACAACGAAAAAGAGATGATCCAGGAGTTCGCCAAAAAGCTCGGCACCCAGATGATCTACTTCGTGCCCCGGGACAATGATGTGCAGCGGGCCGAGATCAACCGGCAGACGGTGATCGAATGGAAGCCGGAGGCCACCCAGGCCGACCAGTACCGCGGCCTGGCCAAGGCCATCGACGAAAATAAAATGTTCGTCGTGCCCACGCCGCTGGCCATCGAGGAGCTGGAAAAGCTGCTCATGGACTACGGGCTGATGAATTGAGTGAGTGACTGCCTCCCATACGTCCCATGGGTCATAGAGGTCGCATGGGACCCATAGGACGTATAAGACTTATGCGGCGGATGAACCGGGACGGGTAGAGTCGGATTACGACCTCCCCTAACAGCCTTCAGCCTAACAGCCTAATACCCTAATACCCTAAACACCTAAACACCTAAAAGCCTAACCACCAAAAAATGGAGAATAGATATGTTGACCATGATCAGAGCCATTGTCCGGCCGGAAAAAGCAGATAAGGTTCTTGCCGCCCTGATGGAGGCCGGATTTCCGGCCGTCACTAAATATTCGGTCGCCGGCCGCGGCAAGCAGCGCGGCATCAAGATCGGCGAGATTACCTACGACGAGATCCCCAAGGTCATGCTGATGAGCGTGATCAACAGCGCGGACAAGGATTTCTTTATCGACACCGTCATGAATACGGCCCGTTCTTCAGGGAAAGGGGCCTTCGGCGACGGCAAGATATTCGTCTCCGAGGTCGAGGAATCCTACACCATCAGCTCCGGAGTCAAGGAGACCGCCTATGCGGCGGAAGGAGTGGCGCCATGAAGGAGGTAATTGCCATTGTCCGAATCAATATGATGAACCAGACCAAGCAGGCCCTGACCGATTGCGGCGTTGATGCCTTTTTTGCCCACGAGTCCCAAGGGCGGGGCAAAGGATTTGCCAATCCCATGGTTCTGGAGGGCGCCCGGAAAGGCTACGAGGAAGCGGCATCCCTGCTTGGCGGCAAGGGCCAGCTCTATCCAAAGCGGATGGTCACCGCGGTGGTCCCCGACAAAAAGGTCAAAGAGGTCGTGGCCGCGATTATCGGGGCCAATCAAACCGGCAAGGCCGGGGACGGGAAGATTTTCGTCGTGCCCCTCAAAGACGCGGTTCGGGTCAGGACCGGCGAAAAGGGCGCGAAATCGATATCCTGATCCAGAGAAACCAGAAAGTGACTGATTCCGTTTAAGGAGAATTATATGGCTACAGCAACGAAAAAGAAGCTGGTGCAGTGGGACCCGGCCGATGTCAAGGCGCAGCTCCTTGAAAAGTACCCGGCCAAGGTCGCCCGAAAACGCGCCAAGCAGATCATGATCAACGAAGCGCTCTCAAATACCACGCCGGAGATCTCCGCCAACGTGCGGACCATCCCCGGCATCATCACCATGCGCGGCTGCACGTATGCCGGCTGCAAGGGCGTTATCATGGGGCCGACCCGCGATATCGTCAACCTGGTGCATGGCCCCATCGGCTGCTCGTTCTACGCCTGGCTGACCCGGCGCAACCAGACCGATGCCGGTCCTGACGGCGAGAACTACATGAACTACTGCTTCAGCACCGACATGCAGGACTCGGATATCATTTTCGGCGGCGAGAAAAAATTGACCGCGGCCATCCAGGAGGCCTACGACCTGTTTCATCCCCGGTCCATCGCCATCTTCGCCACCTGCCCGGTGGGGCTGATCGGCGACGATATCCATACCGTGGCGAAAAGGATGAAAGAAAAATTCGGCGACTGCAACGTCTACGCCTTCTCCTGCGAAGGCTACAAGGGCGTGTCGCAGTCCGCCGGTCACCATATCGCCAACAACCAGGTCTTCCGCCATATCGTCGGCGAAAACGATGTGCCGAAAGAAGGCAAATACAAGATCAACCTCCTGGGCGAGTACAACATCGGCGGCGACGGTTTCGAGATCGACCGGATCTTCAAGAAGTGCGGGATTACCAACATCGCCACCTTCTCCGGCAACTCGACCTATGACCAGTTCGCCTCGGCCCACCAGGCCGACCTGAATGCGGTCATGTGCCACCGCTCCATCAACTACGTGGCCGACATGCTGGAGACCAAGTACGGCATTCCCTGGATCAAGGTGAATTTCATCGGCGCCAATGCCACCGCCAAGTCGCTCAGGAAGATCGCCCAGTATTTCGGCGACCAGGAGCTGATCGACAGGGTCGAGGAGGTGATCGCCGAGGAGATGCCGGCGGTGGAGGCGGCCCAGGCCGAGGTCAGGCCGCGCACCGAAGGGAAGACCGCGATGATGTTCGTCGGCGGCTCACGGGCGCACCACTACCAGGAGCTGTTCAATGAAATGGGGATGAAGACCATCTCTGCCGGCTACGAGTTCGCCCATCGCGACGATTATGAAGGCCGTCAGGTCATTCCCACCCTGGAGGTGGATGCGGACAGTAGAAACATCGAAGAGATCCATGTCGAGCCCGATTCCACCCGCTTCCGACCGCGCAAGAGCGAGGCGGAGATGAAGAAGCTGGAGAAGGACGGGTATCAGTTCAAGCAGTACGACGGCCTGATCCCGGACATGGAGAAGAATACCCTGGTCATCGACGACCTCAATCAATATGAGGCGGAGAAGCTGGTGGAACTGATGAAGCCGGATATCTTCTGCGCCGGGATCAAGGAGAAGTTCTCCATCCAGAAGCTGGGCGTGCCCATGAAGCAGCTGCATTCCTACGACTCGGGCGGCCCCTATGCCGGGTTCAAGGGCGCGGTCAATTTTTATCAGGAGATCGATCGTCTGGTGAACAGCAAGGTCTGGCGCTACATGAAGGCCCCCTGGCAGGAAAACCCGCAGCTCTCCGCATCGTACCAGTGGGAGTAATTTTTTAGGCTGAAGGCGTTTAGGCTTTCAGGCTGTTAGGCTGAAGATTGGAGGATGGGTGGAGCGCAGCGAAACCCATCAATCAACATAATTTGAGATTATTTTATCAGCGAGGGACACACCATGCTCCTACGACATACCCCCAAGGAAATTACCGAGCGCACGGCCCTGACCATCAATCCGGCCAAGACCTGCCAGCCCATCGGCGCCATGTATGCGGCGCTGGGCATCCACGGTTGCCTGCCGCACAGCCACGGCTCCCAGGGCTGCTGCGCCTATCACCGTTCAACCTTGACCCGCCACTATAAGGAGCCTATTTCCGCGGCCACCAGCTCCTTTACCGAAGGAGCGTCGGTGTTCGGCGGCCAGGCCAATATGCTCCAGGCCATCGACAACATCTTTACCGTCTATGACCCCGAGGTCATTGCCATCCATACCACCTGCCTGTCCGAGACCATCGGCGATGATCTCAAGCAGATCAAGACCAAGGCGGAAAAGGAGGGCAAGATCCCGGCGGGCAAGACGGTGATCGGAGCCAATACGCCGAGTTATGTCGGCTCCCATGTCACCGGCTTTTCCAGCATGGTCAAGTCCATGGCCATGCTAGCCGAACCGACCGGCAAGAAAAACGGCAAGGTCAACGTCATCCCCGGCTGGGTCGAGCCCTGCGACATGGAGGAACTGAAGCGGTTGATGAACCTCATGGGCGTCAAGTTCATCATGTTCCCGGACACCTCCGGCGTGCTGAACGGACCGCTTTCCGGCGAATTCAACATGTTTCCCGAAGGCGGGACCACCATCGCCGAACTGAAATCCACCGGGGATTCCATCGGTACCCTGGCCCTGGGCGAGTGGTGTTCCGCCGATGGAGCCCGCTGGCTGGACGCGAAGAAGAAGGTGCCCTGCAGTGTCCTGGACATGCCCTTTGGCCTGAAGGCGACCGACCGTTTCATCGATGCCCTGCGTACCATCGCCGGGGTGAGCATCCCCGAACAGGTGTCCCTGGAACGCGGCCAGCTGGTGGACATGATCTCCGACATGCACCAGTACCTGTATCACAAGAAGGTGGCTCTGGTCGGCGATCCGGATCAGTTGATCAGCATGACCGAATTCCTGGTCTCTCTCGACATGTGCCCGGTCCACATTGTCACCGGTACGCCGGGGAAAAAATTCGAGGAACGGATCAGGGAGATCACCAGGGACGTGCCCTATCCGGTGCACGTCAAGGCCGCCGGCGACATGTTTCTGCTCCACCAGTGGATCAAAAATGAACCGGTGGATCTGCTCATCGGCAACACCTACTGCAAGTACATCGCCCGCGATGAGGACATTCCCTACGTTCGCTGGGGCTTCCCCATCCTGGACCGCCAGGGGCACCAGTACTTCCCGACGGTTGCCTACAAAGGGGGGCTGCGTCTTCTGGAGAAAATCCTCGGCGTGCTCATGGACCGTCAGGACCGTGATGCCACGGAGCAGCGTTTTGAGCTGGTGATGTAGTCGCCCGGTGGGCGAGCGTCGGGCCGGGATTCTCCGCAACCCGGCGCCTGCCCTCGGGCTGAAAGAACACCCCGGCTGTGGTCGGATTTGTGGCTGCGGCTGATCCGGAAGAGGTGTCCCGTGCAGGTAATTCCATTTCCAGCGAAAGATCAGGACGGATCGGGTGGTGGTGGGCCCAGGCGGCTGCGGTTGCCGATCGCTCCACGGGCAATGACCCGCATCCGCTTTGCGGTGGTCTCTGACCGACGCATGACGGCCATCACCCCGGATGAAGCAGTGGCCCGGGTGGAGGAGCTTATCAGCCGGGGAATCAGGGTGGAGGGGGTGGAGATCGCAGGTCCCGGTGATCCTATGGCCACGCCGCACGCCACCATCGAATGCCTGGCCCGGCTGCACCGCAACCACCCCGATCTGGAACTGGCGGTCGTTACCAGCGGCCTCGGCGCGGCGCCCTTGGTGGAAAGCCTGGCGGCCTCAGGCATGCGACGCCTTACCCTGTGCGTCGATGCCATCACCACGGTGACCGCGGAAAAGATCTATGCCTGGATCAGGCCCGGCACCCGGACCGTGCCCCTGGCCAAGGCGGCTGATATCCTGGTGCACGATCAGGCGGCGACCGCCGGGATTTGCGCCAGGGCAGGGGTTGCGGTCAGGATTGCCACCACGGTCTATCCCGGGTTCAACGAGCACGAGGTGGAGGAAATCGCCCTGAAGATGGCCGAGCTGGGGGCACAGGCGATCACCCTCCTGCCGTACCTTCCTTTGCCCGGCGACATGGGCAGCCTGGTGAAGCCGGACGCGGCGCTGATGGCCTTGGTCTCGGCGCAGGCGGCCCGGCATCTGCCGGTATTGGGTGAGCCGCAAGGAGGTGGCGGGGAGTGGGCCGTATTGCCGCAAGGCGCCGTCCTGCCCGGGCCGAGCAGCGGGCGGACCAATGTCGCGGTGACCAGCGAGTCCGGGATGGACATCGACCTGCATCTTGGCCAGGCGTCACGCTTGCTGATTTACGGTCCGCGCGCTGATGGCCTGGTCTGCCTTCTCGAAACGCGGCCTGCGCCATCCCCGGGAACCGGGGGGAGCCGTTGGCAGGAGCTGGCATTGATCCTCAGCGACTGCTTTGCGCTGCTCACGGCGGCGGCCGGTGACGTCCCGCGAGAAACCCTGAACCGGAAGGGGATCAACGTGCTGATCACCGACGGCGAGATTGAAGGCACGGTGGACGTCCTTTACGGGGGCGGCAAAAAAAATAAAAAAGGCAGGTAACCCCTGCACTATGAGGAGGAAAGACCATGGCAACACCAAAACGACAGATTCTCGTCTGCCAGAGCTTTCGCGTGGCTGGCGACAAGAAGGGAATTTGCCACAAGCAGACCGACGGGTTTCTGCAGTACCTGGAAGAGGAGATCCTCGACCGGGGGATGAACTGTCTGGTCACCGCCACCACCTGTCTGAAACAGTGCGAAGCCGGGCCGATCATGGTGGTCCAGCCCGAGAACTGGTGGTTTAAGGGGGTGGACAGTCACGGGGCCATCGACACTATTCTTGACGGAATCGAGGACGGCGCCCCGGCGGCGGAGTATCTGATTGGCTGATCAGGGAAATGTGCGCATGCTAACCGTTCGCAGGGCCAGGGAAGCAGATCTTGACTCGTTGGTGTTGCTGCTGCGGGCACTTTTTGCCATCGAAGCCGATTTTAACATTGACGAGGCCAAGCAGCGCCGCGGCCTGCAACTGCTGCTGGAGGACGACCGCGCCTGCCTGCTGGTCGCCGAGACAGACTCCACCGTGGTCGGGATGTGCTCGGGCCAGGTGGTGATCTCCACCGCCGAGGGCGGGTCGGCCCTGCTGGTGGAGGACGTGGTGATCGACCATTCGTTCCGGGGCCGGGGCGCGGGACGGATGCTGATGGAGGCGCTGCAGAACTGGGCGGCCGCCAGGAATGTCACACGCCTGCAACTCCTGGCCGACCGCCACAATACGCCGGCCCTTGATTTTTACAGCCGTCTGGGCTGGCAGCAGACCGATCTCATATGCCTGCGCACCTACATCAGGTGAACGAGAGCAGGTCAAAAATAACAGATACGGAGGAAAGCAAAATGAAGGCAACGTGGGAAAAGATTTTTGAATATGCGTCAATGCCAGTACACGGAACAATGTCGCGGAAGCTGCGAAAGGGCGTCGCCCTGCAGATCAATGAGGGAAAAGTCTACGAAGGCGCGGTTATCTTCATGGGCGAGTTTGTCCGCATCTCCGAGGACGAAGCGGACGGCAAGGCAGTGAACACCTACTATGACTGGAGCTCCATTGTTTCGATCAGGACCGCAAGCCCCAAGGAATAACCGTATCGGCCGTGCCGCTGCCGGGATCGCCCGGTGAGCGGCTCGGCCGTCCTCCGAAGAAAGAGAGAAACATCATGCTCGTCCGCATAACCGATTGGCACAAGTACCTCGGCGAAGGGGAAAAATACCTGGAACTGGCCCGGGGGGCGGCAGCAAAACGCCGGGAGATCTTCACCCCGGTCATCATCTACAACGTCACCGCCATGGCCATCGAGAAATACCTGATGGGGCTCCTGATGTATCACGGCACCCTGGCGGAAAACCATACCATGCTCGACCTGCTCGACGCCGTGGAACGGGTAGCCGGCCCGCAGCCGCAGTTCGCCGAGGATTTCCGCTATCTCGACTCGTTCCAGGATATCTGCAGCCTGGAAAACTATCGGCGCTCCGAGCCGACCTGGGAGGATATCCCCCGGATCCTCGCCTGCGGAGTACAGGTCAGCGATTTTGTCAGCC
>QZJD01000004.1 GCA_003604995.1 Desulfobulbus sp.
AAGCCTGATCCGCGCCGCAAGGGGCGCGAACTGGCCTGTACCGGCTGCCATAATCCCCACGGCGGCGAATATCAATATCTGCTCATCGGCAATCTATTGGGCGGCCATGTCTGCAGCAAGTGTCATAATTAGGCGAACCCGGGCCTTTCTGCTGGCCGCGGTTCTCGCCGGGAATTTCTCGTTCATTCCTGTGCCGCTTTTTGCGGCTGTGCCCCTGCCCGCGGACAAGTCCCCTGCCGGCCAGTTGAACGCCTTGACCGAAAAGGACGCCCCCGGGGCGATCAGGGAGGACGCCGCCGAGGCTGCCGATGAGGAGGTCGATACCGGCCCCCTGGAGCTGGATGTGGTCAACATTATCCAGGATGACGAGCAGGGCAGGGGTTTTTTTCTGCCCATCTATGTCTTTCACGATCCGGCAAGCGACGAGACCTATGTGGTCGACAACGGGCGGGTCATCGTCTACGGGCCTAATTTTTTTCCCATGGCCACCATCGGCAAGGGACGTGGGCTGATCACCGCCACCGGGGTACATGTGGACGGGGAAGGCAATGTCTATGTCCCCCAGGCGATCTATTACTCCCAGCCGCCCCGGATCAGCGTGTACAATGCTGCCTTTTTTCCGGTCAAGGATATCGATCTGAGCGTTATTCCGGGTGCCGAAGGGGCCAATCCCAAATCCCTGGTTATCGGCGACCAGGGTTCCATCTATGTGGCCTTTGATCCGGGATTGCGGGGCCTGCTGGTTCTGGACCAGGAAGGTAATTTCTCCCACTGGCTGAAGCCCATGGACCTGATCTTTGACCCGCAGGCCATCGTCGAGAGCCAGGAGGGTAAGGAGCAGGAAGAGGAAGCAGAGGACGTCAGCGCGGAAGAGCCGGACTTTGATGTCTCGGAACTGGTTCCCGAGCTGATCCCCAAAAAACAGGGGGAGCAGCAGGTATTTGCCGGCGATGCCGAACCGGGCATGGGGCCGGTGCGGATCAACGACGTTCAGCGGGATTCGAACGGCAATCTCTATCTCCTGAGCAGTGAGACCAGCAAGGTCTATATTTTTAACGACGATGAAGAGTACATGTATAACTTCGGCGAGAAAGGGGGCTCCACCGGCAAGCTGAGTCAACCGCAGCAGCTGGCCGTGGATGAAAAAAACAGGGCCATCTTTATCGTCGATTACATGCGGCACGCCATCCTGATCTACGACCTGAGCGGCCGCTTCATGCACGAAATGGGCGGCAAAGGCAACCAGCCGGGCTGGTTCCAGTATCCCCGTTCCGTGGCGACCAACAGCCGGGGTGAGTTGCTGGTCGCCGACATGTTCAACCGCCGGGTCCAGGTCCTGGACGTGCAGTTCGATTACAAGTTTCCCCTGTTCCAGGTCCCCTTTGTCTATGAGCGGGAAGGCGCGCCCCAGCCCAGCCCCGTCCAGGCGTCCGGCAACCGTTTCTACGGTCCGGGTTTTGCCGCGGGCGAGCAGGCGAGGGCGGAAAAAAACCGGGAGGAGATCAAGGCCCTGCTTGATGACGGGGTGATCTGACCGGGTGGCGTAAAGGTAATTGAGTTTCCTGAATGGTAATTCGACTACGATGTGGTAACTGGGGGCACTGCCGGGCAATCGCGGCGCAGGCGGGCCTTGCCCGGCTAAATGCGCGGGACATGAGGTGACACCGCCGGTATTCGGGCAGAAGGAGATTTGTTGCGTTGATTTCCTGCCCCTCGCGAAGGGGATTTGTGACTGGCCCGAATATTGCTTAATTAATTATACAATTCGCTCCGGAGAAGAGACAACCTGAGAGAAAAAACTGAAGAAAGGGGCTTGTCAAGAACGACTGCTTTTGATAGTATTTGCAAGATTGATAAGAGGAAGCGACACCTCAAGTCATAGTTCAACGGGGGCAAAAGCCTGAATATCATCACGGATGGAGGAGAATCACATGAGAAAGGTACTTGGTACTAAATTGGCCCTGGCCGGGGCCGTCGGCCTGGTGGCCGCCCTGGCCGCGGGATCGGCTGGTGCGGCAGTTTGCAGCAGCTGCCATACTATGCACAACAGCCAGAACGGCACTACTTTTCCGGGTGCTTTGGCGGCACCCCAGCAGAAGCTGCTGCTCAACACCTGCATCGGCTGCCACACCGGCACGAATACATCCGCCAGCCTCACCAGCGCGCAGCCTGAGGTCATGGGCGACGTGCTGCCGACCTACAGTACTCCCGCTGTCGATGGCAACACTTTGGCCGGCGGCAATTTCTGGTGGTCCACCGTGGCCGGCTCCGAGAATACCGGCCACAATGTTGCCGAGCTGGGAGTAACTGATCCGAATTTCGCAAATCCTTTAATTCCACCGGGCGGCAGCGCTCTTGGTGCACAGCTCACCTGCGCCGGCACCAACGGCTGTCACGGCGACCGCACCGTTGCCGACTCGATGACCGCCATGCAGGGTGCGCATCACGCGCCCCATAACATAGTGACCGACACGTTAATAGACGGGCTTACGGTGGGCACGAGCTTCCGTTACCTGCTGGGGGTGACCGGCCGCGAGGATGGCCGCTGGGAGTTCGACAATGACGACACGCTCCACAATATCTACAAGGGTGTGGATCGCACCGGCTCCACTGATCTTACTAACGCTGACCCATCAACCATCAACTCCCTCTGCGGCCAGTGCCACGGAGCCTTTCATCGGCAAAGCGATGCCTACGGTATCGTTGACAATTCGAATAACAATATTATCGCCAAAACCGCCGTTGCCGGCACCTTGTGGATCCGGCACCCAACCGACTATGACATGCCCCTCCTTGCCACCACCGAGTATGCGGGCTATAATGCCTACAGGATCGAGACCCCGGTGGGAACAGCAACCCCGGCTGGGACCATCGATGTCGGCGCTGCGGACAGTCGGATCGTCCTCTGCGTGTCCTGTCACCGGGCCCATGGTTCTCCCTATGCCGATGCCCTGCGCTGGGATTACTCCCTCATGGAGACGGGCAATCCTGCTGCCGCCGACGTCGGCACCGGCTGCTTTGCCTGCCATACCGCGAAGGACTGAGCCGGTTTTTTTCTCAGGCCGTTTGTAAAAAAAAGCCCACGGTTCGCCGTGGGCTTTTTTTATGGGCTTTGCGGTCCGCAGCGCATCAATATGCGGCCTCTGCCGTCATGATTCGAGGGCTTTGGGCCAAAAAATGGTGTATTTCAGCTAATTATCGATGATTAGTGATTGACGCGACCGGTGCGGATGTGATTAATTATTTTGATGGCTGATGGTCCTTGGCGGTGGAATTCGAGCGGCAACGCGAACGAACCGGGCGTTAGCGCCAGTTCCGGCGGGCAAAGGCCGGCCGGCATGCCGGAAGACCGCAACCGCCAAGCGGGATAATCGGATACGGAGAAAGGGGGAAGGGATGGAAAACAAGGCGTCCGGACGCAGTGCCGGAACTAGGTCCTTCGTGGTTGTCTGTCTGCTCGCGCTGCAGGTTGTCGCAATGGCGGCGCCCGGGAGGGTTGCGGCCGCTCCGGCCGAGGATACGCCACGCATCACACTGATCGCTCCGCTGGACATGGCCTGGCTCAC
Organism: Desulfobulbus sp.; assembly: GCA_003604995.1. Lineage (GTDB taxonomy): Bacteria > Desulfobacterota > Desulfobulbia > Desulfobulbales > Desulfobulbaceae > UBA10518. The sequence goes on from QZJD01000004.1 coordinate 3,567, forward strand.
CGAAGAGCAGGTCTTTCTTGCCGGCGCGGTCAGCGGCGCCGAGGTCAAATCCGTGACCGTCAAGGGGGTGAATGTCCCGGGCAACACTCTGCCGGTGGACGGCGGCGGTTTCGGCGCCCTCGTTACCCTGGCCAAGGGTGAGAACACCATCCAGGTGAGCGCCGGCAAGCTCAGCGCCACGGTCAAGGTTTTTCGGGGCGACCAGAAGAGCGTGCCCAAGGGCTATCAGCGCTACTATATCCATGCCGGGCGCAAGGCCATGGACTGCAAGGAATGCCACCGCCAGCGACGCGGCGTCTATGATTTCGGCCGCAACGTGCCGGCCCCTTCCGACTGCACCACCGCCAAGTGCCACGGCAACAAGATGGCCACCGAGCAGTACGTGCACGGCCCGGTGGGCGCCGGCGTCTGCATCTCCTGCCACAACCCGCACGGCAGCTTCCGAAAAAATCAGTTGGCCCGCGCGGACCGTCCCCTGTGCATGGTCTGTCACCAGGGCAAGGAAGAAGAGTTCAAGAAGAAGGTGGTCCATGCGCCGGTTGATGAGGGCTGTTCCACCTGTCATGATCCGCATCAGTCCCCGCTCAGGTTCCAGCTCCGGGGCAAGAAGGGCGAGGCGGTCAGTTCGCTCTGCTTCAACTGCCATGACAAAAATATCTTCAGCAGGCAATACCAGCACGGCCCGGTGGGCGTCGGCGACTGTATCGCCTGTCACAACGCCCACGCCACGGATACCGAGCAGCTGCTCATCGCGCCCAAGGCCGGCGGAGAAGTCTGCTTCCAGTGCCATGCCGACCGCCGTGATTCATTCAATCTGAAGCAGGTGCACGATCCGGTCAAGGAGGACTGCGGCCTCTGCCATGACCCGCACAGTTCGGACCACAAGATGCAGCTGACCAAGCCGCAGAACGTCCTGTGCAAGGAGTGCCACGAAAAGAAGAGTCCCAAGCTGTTCCAGCAGATCGCCGCCGCCAAGTTCCCGCATGCCCCGGTGGCCGAGGGACGCTGCGCTGAATGCCATCGGCCCCATTCCTCCAACTACCTGCCGCTCCTGGCCGACACCATGGAGAAGCTCTGTTACCAGTGCCACACCGAGCTGGGCGAAGAGGTGACCGACTCGCAGTTCCGGCACGGCCCGGTGAAGACCGGCGACTGTACCGCCTGCCACAACATGATCCACGGCTCCACCTTTGTCAAGCTCCTTGGCCGCGAGTTTCCGATGAACTTCTACGACCAGTACAGCCCGACCAAGTATGATCTCTGTTTCGGCTGCCACAACAAAGATATCGCCAAGCGGCAGACCACTTCTGAACTGACCAGCTTCCGCGACGGCGAATACAACCTGCACTTCCTCCACGTCAACCGGAAGAAGGGCCGGACCTGCACCGCCTGCCACGGCGCCCATGCCAGCTCGCAGGCCAAGCATGTGCGCGAGGAGGTTCCTTTTGGCGAATGGTCGTATCCGATCCAGTTCACCAAGAGCAAAAACGGCGGCACCTGCGTGGTGGGCTGCCATGCGCCCAAGTCCTATGACCGGGTTAAGCCGCTCCTGAACCTCGGCGGCCAGGGCAAAGCCGGGGGTTGATCGCCCTGCCGGCCCGACTTGTCTCCCTCCCCGGGCAGGACGGAATTTGCCGCCGTCCTGCCCGAAGGTTTGTATTCGGAAGAACGTGAACTGGAAACAATATCATACCCTGGCGGCGCTGACCTTTTTCGTCACTTCCTGCCCTTTTTTGTCAGGTTCGGCGCAGGCCGGGTCCGTTGACCTCACCGGCAACTGGCGGGCCTACTTTTCCGACTCGGATCTGGAGGGAACGGAGAGCGGGCTGACCCAGCACCAGCAGCGCTACGACGCGCGTTGGACGCCCCGGATCACCAGCCGGATGACCCTGGCCGCGGACATGGGCTACACCAATACCTGGTTCAAGGGCCTCGGCAGCCGGGAAATGATTAACCCGGCCCTGCGCTTCGATGTGCTCAATGATATCTTTTCCTTTGATCTGTCCGGCTACGCCATCCAGAATAACATTACCTATTCCCCTGATCGCCGGACCTCGGCCTGGGATTCCTCGCTCAGCAGTACCTGGCAGCATGCCCTCTGGCCCACCCTTGCCCTGCGCGCCGGCCAGCGCTGGGAAGAGCGGGACCCTAGCCGTTTCACCCGAATCGGGGCGGACACCTTCACCCTGGGCGGGGAGGATTCGCTGCAAACCTACAGTGGTGCCACAATGACCTGGGAAGGGTATAAATTCCGCCTGTTTTATGACTACTACCTTTCCGATGAAGAAGACGCCCTGCAACTGACCCAGTGGGACGAGGAGCGCCACTTCGGCCAGTTGGAGTATGTCGATGCCTACCTGGACAACCGGATTAATGTGTCCCTTTCCCAGACCCTGGGACGGAGCACGACCGAGCAGAGCAGCGCCGGAGGGGCGGCGAGCATTCGGGTCCTGACCGGCAGCGCCTTTGCCGGCAATGATTTTACCCCGTCATCTGGCCGGTTGCCCCTGAACCTGAAGCTGGTCGACGGCAATCTGGATGTCCGGGCCTATGTCATCGAACTGCAGCAGCCGGCCAATCTTGCGCTCCGCACCGATTTCCGCGGCGTGGACCAGATCTGGGTCCATACCACCAAGGACAGCAACCTGCTGGTGGCCAATACCTCCTCCGTCACCTGGGACGTGTACACCAGTACGGACGGCTTTGCCTGGCAGCGGGTGGCGGAGCGGGCGACGTCCACCTTTAATCGCGATGAATTCCGATTCGAGGTGGACACCGGGACAATCCGGGCCGCCTATGTCAAACTGGTGGCCACGGGCTGGCTGCCGGCGGTAAACATCGAGGTGACCGAACTCGAGGCCCGGGCAAAGCTGATCGGCGACGATCTGAGCGAATACGACACCACCACCGATCAGTTCAAGACCGAGGCCTTCCTGGGGATCATTCCCGTGCAGTCCACCCGCCTTGACTATACCTTTTCCCGGGACGAGAATGAGACCTCCGGTACCCGGGATGAAGCACAGACCGAGCAGGTCGCCCATACGGCCCGTTTTTCCTGGGACTACAGCCGCTATTTCAGCCCGTCGGTGGGCTACAGTTCGGTGGTCAATGACTACAGCCTTGGCCGGGATACGGAAAACCTCTCCTATGATCTGCGAATCAACTCCATCCCGCTGCCCACCGTGGACAGCAGTTTTTCCCTGGCTCGCAGTGAATACTCCGAGGATGGCGACCTGCAATTAACCAGCGATCATCTGAATTTCACCACCGTGGCAACGCTGTATCCCGACCTGACCACGGAGCTGGGTCTGGGCTGGTATCTTACCGAACAGGAATTGACCGGGGACACCAGCGACTCCTACACCCTCCGCTGGGTTCTGCGTTCCCGCCTCCGCAAATCGCTGACCGCTGATTTCACCACCGAATACTGGACCTCGGACTCGGAAACCCAGATCCCGGTTGAAGATCACCTGGGACAGGGATTCGATATTATGAGCACCAGCGGCGAGCGGGGTTCCAATTCGTTGAATCTGAACTGGCGGCCCTCGGATATCCTGTCGTTCAGCGCCCACGGGATCTCAACCTGGGGCGAGGAGGAAGAAGGGGATACCGAGGCGCTGATCCTGACCGCCGACTATCTGGTCCTGCGTACCTCCAAGACCAATGTCACCCTCAGTTACCGGTTCAACACCTCCAACGACGACACCTACAACAACCTGGGGTTTGTCTGGGGATGGGATTTCAGCAACTATTTCACCTTGCAGACCAACGGCAACTATGTAATTTCCGACTTTGAGAATGCATGGTATATTTCAACCCAATTAACGGCACGATTGTAATGCAGCGGGGGACTATGAAGAATCTATTCATTCTGGTAACAGCGATCCTTATCCTGTGCGGATGCAGCGACAAGCAGCCCGAATCCGCGATTTTTTTGCGCGAGGGGCTTGACCTGGCCTATGTGGAAAAGGTCGCGATCCTGCCCTTCGAGAATCTGACCACGGACGAGTTTGTCGGCCGCCGGGTGCGGGATATTGCCTTCACCGAGGTGCTCGCGTCAAAGAAATTCGAAGTGGTGGACAAGGGGGTGGTGGACGCCGTACTGCGGGAAATGGCGATCAGCGGCCAGGACGCCCTGGACGCCCCGGTCCTGAAGATCCTGGGCAAGCGGTTGGGGGTCAATGCCTTTCTCTCCGGGACGGTGAACAACATCGAGGGAGGCGGCGGCGCCCTTTCCTATCCGGAGGTCTCCATCACCATGCACCTGATCGACAGCGAGACCGCGCAGGTGCTCTGGCGGTCCACCGCCTATCGCAACGGCTATTCGGTCATGAACCGGATGTTCGACCTGGATCCCATGGATGAATTCGAAGTGACGCTCTCCCTGCTCAAGGACATGATCGCATCCATTCCCAAATAACCTTGCCTGCCATGAAGCTGCCGCGGATTTTCATCATTGTCCTGACCATGGTTCTTGCCCTGCCTGGCGCTTCCTTCGCCGGGAGCCTGGCGGTGTTTCCCCTGCTGGACTTGAGCCAGGATGAGAGCGGCGTCAACCTCGCCCTGACCGGATATCTCCGGGAGAAGGCGGCGGAGAAGGGGTTCGCCGTCCTGCCGGAGGAGGAGCTCATGGCCTTCCTGGTGAAGCACCGCATCCGCAATATGGGCGTCCTGACCTCCTATCAGCTGACCCGACTGCGCGAGGAGCTGAATGCCGAATACGCGCTGCTGGGCACCGTTTGCCAGCTCGGCGAGCAGCCGGCCGCCAAGCTTTCCCTCAGCCTACAGCTGGTCAGGACCGGGGACGAGGCGGTGATCTGGTCCGTGATCAGGGACCTGCATGAGGACGACCTGATCTCCCTGCTGGCCATCAATGATCCTGATTCGTTGCAGGACCTTTTTGATTCTTATTTCAGCACCCTGTTCGACGACCTGCCTCCGGAAATAAGCGAGTCGGATGAAACGGCTCCTTCGGCGGGCATCCTGACCGCGAAACTGCAGCCCGTATTCGTCAAGCCCGGCGAGAAGATGGAGACGGAAATCAGGATATATTCCACCGCTGTCGGGGCCGGTGCGCCGTCCTACCACCTGCTCCTCGCCGGCAACGAGCACCCGCTGGATCAGGATCCCGGCGCCCGGCTGCTCCGGGCCACCTGGCTGGCTCCTGAACAGAGCGGGGTCTATCCCGTTGACCTGGTCGCTGTTTTTCCCGAAGGTGAGCGCCAGATACAGCGGGTCGGCGAATACACGGTGGACGGCACCGCGCCTGAGCTGACCATCCGGTTCATCGGCAGAACTTTTGACGATGCGGTGTATTTCAATCACGAACTCGCCATTGTTCCCCTGCTGACGATTCCCGAAGTGCTCAGCCGTTGGGAAATCAGGGTGTACGACAAGGACCGCCAGCTGGTTCTGCTGCAGGATGGAAACGGCCAGATCCCGGAACGCCTTTACTGGAACGGCATGCTTTCCGGAACCCAGGAGGCTCCGGACGGGAAATACCTGGTTCATGCTCAGGTCTGGGATCGGGCCGAGAACCTCGGCAGCGCCGAGGGATACGTCAACGTGATCCGCAGCAAGCCGCAACCGAAACTGACCCTGGAACGGCAGGAGAACGATGTTCTGGTCCACCTGGAGAACGAGGTCGACTCCCCCCTTGCCTTCTGGTTTGTCAAGGTGTATGAAAAAAACGGCGGGCTGCTTCTCTCCCAATTGGGCGAAACCCTGCCGGTCACCCTGGAATTGTCATTGCAGAGTTCTGACGCCGAGGATCCCCTGGAGCTGATTTTTGCCGCCCAGGACCGATACGGCAATCAAACCTGGCAGAAGATCGATAACCTGCTCAATCTCGGCATCAAACAGGTTGAAACGGAAGTTGTGCCGGAAAGCGATTGGCTGGAGAATTTTTGATCATCACATCCATATCATACCGGCTGGCCCTGTTCTGGCTGGCGGCGGCCTTCCTGCTGACAGGGTGCGGCGCAACCCTTCCCCGTCTCGAAGTTCTCGCCGATTTGCCGGAGACGCCGCAGTGCCGGGTGGCGATTATGCCTTTTGTCTATCCGGGGGATTTTCCCCGTGGCGCGGTCATCGTTTACAAGGCCTTTGCGTCGGAAATGGCTGCGGTTGAGGGCCTGGAGGTCGTACCGGAAGGCGATGTGCGCCAGCTCTACCGGCAGCTGCTGCTCTATCCGACCGATTTGCCCAATGAGGAACAGTTGCGGATCATGGCCCGGCATCTGGGCGCGGAGACCGTGGTGGTCGGCGAAATTCAGCAGATGAGCGAAAGAGAGGCCGATGTCGTCAACACCGAGCTGACCCTGATCATCAATCTGCATTCAGGGGAGAGCGGCAAGCTCCTCTGGTCCACCTACCACCGGCGACGGGGCGAGGAATACCGGAATGTGCTCCATTACGGCCGGGTGAACAGCATGTCCGGTCTGGCGCGGAGAATGTCTGCGGAAATACTTACAACATGGATCGACAACGGGATGAAGCAATGCACGAAATGAAGGTATTGATTGTTGCTCTTGTTCTGTGCATTGTCCCGCTTACCTGGTTGAACAGCGTCCAGGCCGCGGTGGACGGCACAGTGGTGACCATTGACGGCGACGAACTCACCGCGGAGGATATCCGCAACTGGTGGCGCAACTGGCGAGAGGAAGGGATGACCGTCCCTGACACGCCGGACCCCTATATCGAATGGCAGCTGTTTCTCCGCGAGGCGGAAAAGATGAATCTGTTCGACGATCCCCGCTACCGGCACGAACTGGAGGTCTATCTGAAGGTTACCTCCCTGGTCAGCCTGAAGAATGAGGAAGTCGACGGGAAGATCGATTACAACGAGGAGAATCTCTGGTCCTTTTATCAGGAGTACTTCAGTCCGCAATGGCTGCTCAATATCCTCATTTTCAAGGACCAGGAGAGCGCGGAAAAGACCGTCGCCGAATTGCGCGCCGGCAACACGACCGTCGCTGAACTGGCCAAAACAGTGGCGGAGCGCGGTAAGCAGGAACAGGCAAAAAATCCGCACGGCGAGGAAGCGGTGGACGTGGAGTCGCTGCAGCGGCAGGCCGGCGCCGGCGAAACCCTTCTCGGGGTGCAGGAAAAGGTCGCGAAGCGGCCCTACGGTGTCGAGATGAGCTGGCGGGAGAGCCTGGCCGCCATGAACAAGGGGGATTTTTCCCCGCCGCTTTCCTGGCAGGATGTCTATGTGGTTCTGCAACCGGTTGATAGCGTCCCAGGGGACAGGGAGGACTTTGCTGTCCAGAAGAACAACGTGCAGAACCGCTACCGCAAATACCGGACAGCGGTTCTGACCAATGATCTGGTCGGGCGGCTCAAGAAGAAGTATGCGGTGAAGATCGACCAGGAGCGGATCAACGGGCTGGATCCGAACCTTCCCCTGGAGCAGTACGGCGATACGCCGGTGATCACCTTCAGCACCATGACCGTGTCGGAGCGGCAGCTCATGGAGAAGGTCAAGGAAGAGATCGAGGTCAACAAAAAGTACGGATTCCAGCAGGAAGAACTTGGCGCCATGGTCAGGCGGATCGCGGACGGCGTGATGAGCCAGACCCTGATCACCATGGAGTCGCTGGATCGTCATTATGAACGGAAATCGCCGACCAAGGAACTTTTTGATTTCTACCAGCGCCATAAGCTGGTCAAGAAGCTCGAAGAACATATCCGCGGCCAGGCCCAGGAGGTGAGCGACGAGGAGATCGCCGCTTATTATCAGGAACACCTTGCCGACTTCACCAGCCCGCAGATCTATCAGATGGCGATGATCGAAGGGGCCGAGGAGGATTTAAAAAAAGTCTGGCTGGACGTGGTGGTCAACGGCAAGGATGTGATGGCGACCGCCGAGGAGCGGCTGGGACAACGGCCCCAGGTGGCGAGTTATCCGGCCAACCATCTGACACCGGAGGTCAAGGCCAGAGCGGACGCCCTGGCCAAAAACGATCTCAGCCAGGTTTTTCCCTCCGGCGAGGGCTTTGCCATGCTGTATATGGTGGAAAGCGTGCCCTCGCGAACGCCTAAGTTGACGGACGTTCGGGAGATGATCGCGAAAAAGCTGCGCAATGACCGGTTTCAGGAGGAGAAAGAGAAATACCTCCTGGCGTTGCGGGAAAAGTCCGAGATCAAGATCAACGACAAGACGTGGAAGAAGCTGAGAGAGGAACTGGTTAAGGATCATGAGAAAAAATAACATGCGCGCCATCACCGTTCTGCCCGCCTGGCTGCTGTCGGCAATCGCCGCGCTGCTGGTTGTTTCCTGCGGCACCCCTCCGGCCAGGAAGACTGCCGAGGAGCCCGTCCCCGCCGCCGCGAAAAAGTGTCTGGAATGCCATCCGGAATACACTGAGCGGTTCAGCAAGGGAAATGTCCATGCCCCGGTCAAGGAGGAGGATTGCTATGCCTGCCACCGCCCGCACGGGATCTACGGTAAGATCATCTTCCGCACCGAGCAGCCGGCCCTCTGCCACCCCTGTCACCAGGAGGTCAAATCCGCGGAAGGGGCCAAGTCCGTGCATCAACCGCTGACCGGCGGTCCGTGCACCACGTGTCATAATCCCCATAACAGCGAATACGCCGGGCTTCTGATCGCGGACGGAGCGGAAAGCTGCTTTGCCTGCCATGCCCGTGAGGGGTTCAGCCAACAATTCGTCCACGCGCCCCTTGCCCAGGGGTGCAATGGCTGCCATGCTCCGCATTTTTCGGAAAATGCCAGCCTGCTCCACAAGGCCCCGGATGAAAACTGCGCCTCCTGCCATGCCGTGGAGCAGGAAAGTTTCAAACAGGCCCATTTCAACTATCCGGTGACAACGGGCTGCGTCCTGTGTCACTCTCCCCATTCCGCCCCTGCCGCCAAACTGCTGAAAAAGACCGTGCACGATCCGGTGCGCAAGGGGCAGTGCGAATCCTGCCATACGGTGGATGCGAAGGGCAGCATGCAAACCGGCCGTGATGCGGATGCGCTGTGCCGGCAGTGTCACGATATCACCCAAGCGGCGACCAGCATGCATCAACCCTATATGCAGGGGAAATGCACCACCTGTCATGATGTGCATGCCAGCGATTATCCCGACCTGTTTGTTGACAAGCCCGAGAAGGTCTGCGTGACCTGCCATGCAGAGGTGGCCGGATCGGAATCGTCCGCGCCGGTTCCTGAAAAAGGGGACGATCAGGCCGGCCAGGGCAAAGATCATGTCGGAGCCGCGGCCGGCCTGAAACCGCTCAGCCGGCACCGCCCGGTTGTCGACGGCCAGTGCCTCAGCTGCCACAACGCCCACCTGGCGCAGCAGAAGTCGTTGCTCAAGGATGATCCGAGCAAATTGTGTCTTACCTGTCATACCCGACAGGACTACATACCCGCCGGCGGCTCTCACCCGGCCGAGGCCGGGGAGGGGTGCCTCAGCTGCCATGTTCCGCATCGGTCCCAGGCCAGGGCGCTGCTCCAGGGCGAACGCGAGCGGGATCTCTGTTTTTCCTGTCACAAGGCAACGGCAACCGAGCGGGGCCGGTTCAGCCAGCACCGGCCGTTTGCCCAGGGCAATTGCGGCGCCTGCCACCTGCTGCACCGGCCCAAAGCATCCGGGTATCTGGCCGACCAGTACCAAAACGGCAAGCTCTGCCAGGATTGTCATGAACAGAGCGGGCAGGGGGGCGGGAATTTCATCGGCCATTCTCCGGTGATGAAGGGGCAGTGCAGCAAATGTCATTCGCCGCATGCGGCCGATTATGACAAAATTCTGCGCCGGCCCGAGAATGACCTTTGCTTCGAGTGCCATCAGCCCGTCCGCCGCGCCCATGAGGGGGCTGCCGTGCAGCATAAGCCGCTGGCCGAAGGGCAGTGCACCGCCTGTCATACGGCGCACGGTTCGCCGTATGAAAACATCCTCAAACAGAACCAGCCCAAGCTGTGCCTGAGCTGCCATCCCACGGTCGCCGAATTCTGGATAGACGGGGTGTATCATGAGCCCGCCACCAAGAACTGTCTGCAATGTCATGAATCCCATGGTTCCGACCTGCAGGGAATGCTGGTCAAGGCGAGCGGTGAACTCTGCGGCCAGTGTCATGCCGTCGGAACCGATGCGTTCCGCACGGCGCATAATCAGATCACCCCCAGGCCTGAATCGTGCGTGGGCTGTCACAGCCCCCACGGCAGTCCGGTGAAGAGCATGCTCCATCCGGTCATGCATAAGCCTTTTGAAGAGCGTTCATGCAGCCCCTGTCATCCAGGGAGGTAATACGTATGCGTCCATCACTCCTACTCTTGATTGTCGGCTGTTTGTTCTTCGGGTGCGCGGGTTTGAGCGCCGCGGCCGAGCAGGATTCCTGCTTCACCTGTCATGAAAAGGGCCTGTTCCAGGACCAGGTGGTCCACGAGCCGGTGAAGTCCGGCAAATGCAGCATCTGCCACAATCCGCATGCCGCCCGTTACAAGGGGCTGCTGCGGTTTGAAAAAGGAAAGCTCTGTTACACCTGTCATCAGGAAAAAGCGGAATCCTTTACCAAGGGGATTGTCCACGAGCCCATCAACCTTCACGAGTGTACGGCCTGCCACGAACCGCATGCCGCGTCGGGAAAGGGGTTGGTGGCGCGCGATCTCAAGGCCCGTTGCCTGGCTTGCCACGGCCCCCGGGAGGAAAACGACAAGATAATTCCGGGCCTTGCGGAGAAATACAAGCATACCCACCAGCCCTATCTGGAGGGTGAATGCGGGGCCTGTCATCAGCCGCACAATTCCGTGCGGCCCATGTTACTGGTCCAGGCGCCGGACGAGCTGTGCGGGTCCTGTCACGCGGAGGGAGAATTGCAGGCCAAGCACACCGGCTATCCCGGAACCCTGCGCGGATGTCTCACCTGCCACAATCCCCATGGCAGCGATCGGCCGGCGTTGATTCGCAATGTTCTGCATGAACCGTATGAGCAGGGGTGCGATTCCTGCCATGAGCAGTCTTCCGGCAGGGTCAGCGTTGAGAAATGCGGGGAATGCCACGCCGAGGCCTTTGGCGAGATGCTGGCCTCCCATACCCATCTGACCCGCCGTGACGGCAATGCCTGCGTGAACTGTCACAGCCCGCATGCCGGTGATGAGCAGCGGTTGCTGCGCGCCCGCCAGAAGCAGGTCTGCGCCGCCTGTCACCGTGAATCTATCAACAAGTATAAGAACAGCGCCTTTAAGCATGGCAAAAATATCGATAATTGCGTGGACTGCCATCATCAGCACGGCGGCAATGACATGGCCATGCTGAAAGGGAACGGCCTGGAGGTTTGCGCCCTCTGTCATGAGAACCAAGGCAAATTTACCCATCCGGTCGGCCCCGAGGTGCCGGACCCCCGCACCGGCAGGATGATCACCTGCATCACCTGCCACAACCCCATGGGAACGGATTATCCCTATAATCTGATCCTGGACGGGAAGCAGCAGCTCTGTGTCCAGTGTCACAAGGAGTATTAGGGGATAGCTGTGGCAACCGCGGGTATGTTTTTTGCATGGAAATTCAAGAGGGTGGTCAGCGGCGGATTGCCGGCGCCGGCTATCCCCGGGAGAGCAGGCATGAGCACGCATCGTAAGCACCCTGCTGAAGGAGAGTGCAGTCAATGAGATACTTAATGGGAATTCGGCGGAAGGCAATGTCGCAAAGCAGGAGACGGCCTGCCCCTGGCATGGCGTCAGTCCATTTGATCGCCTGGGCCTTTATGCTGCTCTGGATGGGCGCTGCCGACCGTGTCCTGGCAAGCGCCTGGACTGTGCAGCTTACCCTGATGCGCGACACCATTGAAGATGCGATGATCATGCCCTCGGCCCTGTTCATCGACCAGGAGCGGGAGCAGTATTATGTGGTGGACAGCGGCAAGAACCGTCTGCTCTCCTTCAATCGTCAGGGCGCGCTGCTCAACGTGTTCAACGCCGGGGGGGCCTTGAAGACACCCTTCGATATGGTGCGCACCGAGGACGGGATGATCTGGGTTGTGGAGAAAGGGCGCAACAGTCTGACCTCCATTGATCTGCTGGGCAAAAAGACCACCCCGCATACCCTGCGCTCCCGCGAGGGAGCAGTCTATCCACACCGGCTGGAAACGGACGGCGAACAACTGTTCGTCCAGGACAGCGCCTCCGGGGACATCATTGTCTATGATTCCGGGTTGCGGGAACAGCAGCGTTTCGTCTGCACCGAGTGCAGCCAGGGTTTTTTTGACTTCAAAGTGGCGTCCGGCAAAATCTGGGCACTGGACTGGCTGGGCAAAAGCGTCTATGTCCTTGCCATGTCCGGTACGGTGGAAATGACCATCCGGCTGGGGGATGAGGTGACCTATCCGGTGTCCCTGGCGCTGGGTCCCGGCGGGTATCTTTTTGTTCTCGACCGGCACAGCAGGCAGGTGGTGGTCTTTGATCCGGACGGCGCATTCAAGTACCGTCTTCTGCAGCAGGGCATTGCCACCGGCCAGTTGTATTATCCGGTCGAAATTCTATTCGACCCGTGGGATGGGATGTGCATCGTTGACGAGGGCAATGCGAGGGTGGAAGTGTATCAGCAGTGAATGGGGTAGGGAGAATGCATCGACACATAATTCCATCGGCCCTTGTTTTGCTCCTCACGGCCCTGGTCTGCGACGTCTCGGCTCAGCACGGACATACGGGATTTTGTGGCGACTGTCATACCATGCACAACAGCCAGGACGGCCAGCCCATGCGTTTCGACAGCGCTGCGCAGCCACTGCCCCAGTTGCTGCGTGGCGATTGTGTTTCCTGTCATATGGGGTTGAACAGTTCCACCAATCTTGCCGCGACAACGTCCAAAATAGGCAGGCGATCGGTGGTCAGGGGCATGCAGGCCTCATCGCCCGGCCCCCGGGTCATGTCCGAGTCTCCGCCAACCTACATCTGGGGTGATTCGGCGGGCCGCAGCGGCGGTACCCTTGCCGGCGGTAATTTTTACTGGGTGGCGATCAATGATGCGTTTGGCCACAATGTCACGACCATTCCCGGGGTCCCGCCCGATGGTCGGCTGGGCAATACCCCGCCCGGCGGCCCTCCCTTGTCGTCGTCCCTGCGATGCGCCGGCACCAACGGCTGTCATGGCAACACGATGATCGAGGATCAGCTGTTGTCCCTTGAGAAAGCCCACCACAGCAACGTCCAGGGGACGGTGGACGGGGTGACCGTGGGGGGGAGTTATCGCTTTCTTCTGGGGGTAAAGGGGGTAGAGGATCCGGACTGGGAATGGACGGTCAGCGACCAGGATCATAATCACTATGCCGGGGAAGTCCGCACGGTGGAGACCAATCTTCCCTCCCAGGCCACCATGAGCGGGTTCTGCGCCAGGTGCCATGGAGATTTCCACAATGCCTCCTCCGGGAAAACGTCCGCCGGCGAAGGAGGCCCGTCAGGATTTGCATCGCCATGGATTCGGCACCCCAATGATTATGACATGTCCGCGCGGGAAGAATATTCCGCGTATGCCGGCTATGATGTCAGGGCTCCGGTCGCCCGTGCATCCGCGGTGATGACCACGGGTTCTGATGGAGCGGCCGGCGCCAATCAGCGGATCATCATGTGTCTGACCTGCCATCGCGCCCACGGTTCGCCCAACAATGCCATGCTCCGCTGGAATTACCGGGGCTGGCCGGGACCCGGTGGCCAGGACGGATGTCAGCTCTGCCATACCACCAAGTTTTGATGGCGTCGCAATAACGCAAGCCCTGGGTATTTGCTGCCGTGATTTCAACAGGCTACAAGGAAAACCGGTGCCTGACCGGTAAGGGGTGCGGGACTGGCAAAGTTCTGCCGTCCTTGCCGACGATGCCCCTCACCCACCTTTTGCGTACAATGCTTGTTTCCCTTGCCGTGCTCTGTTCACTGGTTCTGGTCGCCTGTACCCCGCCCGGTCCGGGCGGCGGGTATGCCCCGGTCCAGGCGGTGGAAAATGCAGAAAAAAAAGGGAGGCTGTCCCTGTTCCTGAATCTGCTGGAGAGTGAGGGCCCGGCCCTGGCCATGCAGATTACGGCCATTGACCTCCTGGCGGAGGACGGTGGCTGGCTGCATGCGTATTCCGGAAGCATTGTTGTGCAATCAGAGCAAATCAAGAGCGGGCAGCAGTTTCTGGTCCGCATGGCCCTGCCCCCCGACACCTATACCCGGATCCGGCTGACCCTGGCCGAGACGGAAGAGATTGGAGACGGCAAGGGGCGAGCAGCGCCGCCGCTCAAGTCGCCGGAACTGGTTCTGGAACTGCGTGATTCGCTCACTGTCGCCGAGGGGGATTCGAAATCCCTGTTTTTCACCTGGGATACCAGGGCCTCAGTCCGGGACAACATGCTGGTGCCGGTCCTCATCGTCGCCCCCACCCTCAAGAAGTTGATCGCCGATGTAGCCTATGTCGCCTGTCCCGAAATCAATACGGTGTTCCTGGTCAGCACCGAAAAAAACAGGGTGATCGACTCCCTCGGCATTCCGGGCAATCCGGTGTATCTCTTGCAGAGCCGGAATTTCGGCCACAACAAGGTCTATGCGCTGACCGGATCCGCCCTGATCGGTTTTTCCACCTCCGCCAACGAGATCGTTGAAAAGAACAATCTGTCCATGGTCAGGAAGGCGGTGCACATGGCCTTCAGTCCCGATGGCCGCTGGGGGTATATCATTGATCAGCAGCGCGGCAGCGTGCTGCGGATGGATATGGGTTCCGGGACCATCGACGGCCAGGCCCGCCTGAATTATGCCCCCAATTATATCATCTATCATGGGGAGGCCAACCTCCTGGCCGTTTCGGTGGGTATCGGGCAGCAGGTGGTGATCCTGGATCCGGAGACCCTGCGGACCATCGATACGATCAGCACCGGCGTCAACCCTGACGGGCTTATGAGCAGGGATGGCCGCTTGCTGTATATCGCCGAAACAGGCTCCAACTCGGTCATGGTCTACGATTTTGCCGGCAACGGCATGGTCATACGCATCGGCGTGGGTTTCCAGCCGCGAAGAATCGCCGGTTCGGAGAGCTTCGTCTATGTGGCGAACAGCGGTTCGCGTTCGATTTCCGTGCTCCAGCCCGGACTGATGGGCGTTTCCCGGACCATCCCTTTTCCGACCGGTCCCCTGGAAATGGCCTATGCCTCCCGGCACAAGTGGCTGTATGTGGGCAGCGAACAGGACGGCGCGCTGGCGGTCATCGATCCGATCACCAATGAAATAACCGGGCGCATTGAACTCGGCGCGAAACCTGGCGGAATCCTGGTCATCGACTGATCGCGGGCGGTGTGCCGGGCGCCGGCAAGAAACCGGTTATTCCTCGGCGATCCTGGCCCAGGTGTCGCGCAGAGTGACGATCCGGTTGAAAACCGGTTTTTCGAGCGCGGAATCCCTGGCGTCGAGACAGAAGTATCCCTGGCGCTCGAACTGAAAACGGTCCTCCACCGTTGCTCCGGCCAGGGACGGTTCCAGCATGCAGCCGCACAGAATCTCCAGGGAGTTGGGGTTGAGGAATTCCTTGAAGTCCCGCTCCTTGTCCGTGTCCGGGTGCTCCACGGTGAACAGCCGGTCGTAGAGGCGGATCTCGGCGGCCACCGCATGACGGGCCGAGACCCAGTGGATGGTTCCCTTGACCTTGCGGCCGTCCGGGGCCGTGCCGCCGCGAGAGGCCGGGTCATAGGTACAGCGCAGCTCCACCACCTCACCCTTTTCGTTTTTGATCACTTCCCGGCAGGTAATAAGATACGCGTAGCGCAGCCGCACCTCACGTCCCGGTGCCAGGCGGAAGAATTTTTTCGGAGGTTCCTCCAGAAAGTCGTCGGCCTCGATATACACTTCCCGGCAGAAGGGCAGCGTTCTGGCCCCCATCTCCGGCTTTTTGGGATGGTTCTGGCCCTCGAATTCTTCAACCAGGTCTTCGGGATAATTGGTGATCACCACCTTGAGCGGCCGCAGCACGCCGAGGACCCGGGGCGCGGTTTCATTCAGGTCCTCGCGCACCGCGTTCTCCAGCACGCCCATGTCGATCCACGATTCCTTGCGGCCGATCCCGATGGTGTCGCAGAAGGCGCGGATGGAGGCCGGGGTATAGCCCCGCCGGCGCAGGCCGGAGATGGTCAGCATCCGGGGGTCGTCCCAGCCGCTCACCTGTCCCTCGTTGACCATCTGCAGCAGCTTGCGCTTGCTCATCACCGTGTAGTTTATGTTCAGACGGGCAAATTCGATCTGCCGGGGATGGCAGGGGGTGTTCAGGGTGTCCAGCACCCAGTCGTAGAGCGCCCGG
This sequence comes from Desulfobulbus sp., assembly GCA_003604995.1. GTDB lineage: Bacteria > Desulfobacterota > Desulfobulbia > Desulfobulbales > Desulfobulbaceae > UBA10518. The sequence continues at coordinate 19,826 of QZJD01000004.1, forward strand.
TTGTTTTTGAACTCCAGGGTGCAGAGGGAATGGGTGATCCCCTCGATCATGTCGGAAAGACAGTGGGTGAAGTCGTACATCGGATAGATGCACCATTTGTCGCCGGTCCGATGGTGACTGGTATGGATGATGCGGTAGAGCACCGGGTCGCGCATGATGATGTTGGGCGAGGCCATGTCAATTTTGGCCCGCAGGACACAGCTGCCCTCCGGCAGTTCGCCGGCGCGCATCCGGGCGAAGAGCTCCAGGTTTTCCTCGACGCTCCGCTCCCGAAAGGGGCTGTTTTGGCCCGGCTCGGTGAGGGTGCCGCGCTGCTCGCGGATCTGATCCGCGTTCAGGTGGCAGACGTAGGCCTTGCCCATGCGGATGAGCTGGACGGCGTAGTCATGGAGTCGGTCAAAGTAGTCCGAGGCATAATAGAGATGCTCGCCCCAGTCGAAGCCCAGCCAACGAACATCCCGCTGAATGGCCTCCACGTATTCGGTGGATTCCTTGCTCGGATTGGTGTCGTCGAAGCGCAGGTGGCAGACCGAATCGTTTTCCCCGGCGATGCCGAAGTTGAGGCAGATGGATTTGGCGTGGCCGATGTGGAGAAACCCGTTGGGCTCCGGCGGAAAACGGGTGACCACCTGCCGGTGCTTGCCGCTTTTCAGGTCATCGGCAACAATCGCCCGGATAAAATCCAGGGGAGCGCCGCTCTCGATATGGTTTTCAGTATTCATGTCTGTTCCAGTCTCCAGCAAGCGTGGCCCGTGTCACCACGGTGATCAACCCCTAACCCCCTAACCCCCTAA
>QZJD01000048.1 GCA_003604995.1 Desulfobulbus sp.
GATTTTCGCTCAAAACTACGCGAAAATAATTCAGTCCCCTGAGGTTGGCGGAAAAATTCAATCTGTCTCCCGGATTGCTGAGCTTCAGTGGTAATCAGAATAAATTTTCACGAGTCGGAAATATAATATTATTATATAAAGCGGAAATTCTGATGTCAAAGGCCAGGCTGTCGATTTCGGCGCCCAGTTTTCCTTAAGCCGCCGGCCATATTTCCGGAAGGGAGAATCGGTTAAAATGATTACCCCACTTTTTCCCCCATTTCCATGGGGCGAGGTCGGGGAAAGTGAAAAAGCCTCACCTGATTTCCTTGTAATCAGATGGTATTATAAGAAATATTCCTGTCGGGAACAATGTGGGCAATTCCTGCATCTCCTCATCCTGCCCGATTTTCCCCTCCGGTCGGATGACCATCCTGTTCCCGCCCTTTTGCTGGGTCTGTATTATCCTTAAATAATAATATTAATCCTAATCGGCACGGTTGATGGGGCAAAATGTGCCCCCTGTTCATTGCGCAATCTCTCTCATGAATACACAACATGTAGTGGCATGACTGATGTAGGGGCGACTCCTCCAACGTGCTGAAATTCTGAATTTTTCCTTGACACTCCCTTTTTGTTGGAATATGACTAATAGTAAGTGGTGCAAAGTGGTGCAAAGGGGGTGCAAGGGTGGTGGAAAGGGGTCAGCAAATGCCGGAGAAGGTCGCGAAGTCAAGATTTCGCGGGAGGTCCGAGCATGCGTTGGACGAGAAGGGCCGCCTCAATATTCCCGCCCGGTTTCGCGAGGTGCTGCAGCGCGATTACACCGAGATCCTGATGGTCACGAACTGGCACAAAGGTTTGAAGGCCTACCCGGTTTCCGAATGGCAGGAACTTGAAGACATTCTCCTGAGCCAGGACGCAAGCAAGGCGGGGCTCCCCTCCGGCTTTGTCCGTTACGTCATTTCCGGGGTAGTGGAATGCCCCCTGGACAAGCAGGGGCGGATTCAGCTGCCCAGTTCGCTGCGCGCCGAGTTCGGTTTGAACAAGGACGTGGTGCTGAACGGGATGCTCAACAATTTCGAGATCTGGGACAAGGGCGCCTGGCAGGATGAAACACGGCGCACCCGCGATAAGTTCGAGGTCTTCGTGCCCGGGCTCGAGTCCTTGGGGATCCGGTAAACCGCGGGTATGGAGGAGGGCGCCGGTGATCAACATGTTTCCGTACTGGCGGACGAAGTCATTGAGTATCTCCAGCCGGCCCCGGGCAGGATTTATGTGGACGGGACCCTCGGCCTGGGCGGTCATTCCCGCCGCATCCTTGATGCATCTGCCCCGGATGGCCGGCTCATCGGATTTGACTGCGATGACGAGGCAATCGCCCTGGCGCGCCGCCGATTGGCTTCCTATGGCGACCGGTTGCGCATCGTGCATGCCAATTATGCCGACCTGGTCGCCGGTCTGGCCGGGGAGGGAATAATGGCGGTACACGGGCTGCTACTGGATCTCGGGGTGTCGTCACTCCAGCTTGACCGGGCCGGGCGCGGCTTCAGCTTCCAGGTTGATGCGCCTCTGGATATGCGCATGGACCTGCGGCTCAAGGAAACGGCCGCTCAGCTGATCGCCCGCCTGTCCGCGGAAGAACTGGCGGACATATTCTATAGGTTTGGCGAGGAGCGGCAAGCACGGCGTATCGCCGCGCATCTGGTTGAGGCACGGAAGAAGGAGCCGGTGGCCACTACCCGTCAGTTGGCGGAGATCGTCGCCGCGGCAATCCCCAGGCGGTTCCATCCGCCGAAGATTCATGTGGCGACCAGGGTCTTTCAGGCCTTGCGCATTGCGGTCAACCGGGAATTGCACAACCTCGTCAAGGTGCTTGCTGAAGCGCCGTCGGTACTGGTGCCGGGAGCAAGGATGTGTGTCATTACCTTCCACTCCCTGGAAGACAGAATTGTGAAGCAGGCTTTTAACGGCAGTCGAGACTACAGGATCGTCGCCAGAAAGCCGGTCATGCCGCGCCCGGAGGAAGTCAAGGCGAACCCGCGGGCTCGCAGTGCCAAACTGCGGGTGGTGGAAAGGGTGTAGACGTTCACCGGCGGCCCCCAAGAGGGGTCGAGCGGCAACCATAGAGAATGGAGGCAGTCATGATTGCAGGACTTCAATCGAGAACATTCAGAACCAACGTCCTTCCCGCCGGCATCCGGCAACAGGTTGTCAGCCGTTCGGATTGGGCGATATCCAGGCGGCTGGCCAAGCTGGTCACCCTGATCCTCTGCCTGAGTCTCTTGGTTGTCTTTGCCTTCAGCCAGTTGATGCACCGACAGATCATGTCCTCGGTCGGTCGCCTGGAACAGTTGCAGTCGGTGCGCAATGAATTCGGGAGCGAAAACATAGCCCTGCTCGCGGCGAGGGCCGGTCTGACCTCTAAGGAAAGCGTTATGGAGCGGGCTGCGGAGAAGTACAGCCTGTTTGCTCCAAGAAAAGAACAGGTCCGTCGCTTGTAGGCAAATGGCCAGGGTTGTTCGGCAACGCAAACCCAAGGCGCGTCGGCTTTATGGCTTGATCCTCCTCTGTTTTTTGTTGGCAGCCGCCGGAGCAGGGCTCTACAGATACCCTCCTTCCCTCCCGGATATCGGTAAAACCTTCCGGCTGGCTGCCGACAAAATTTCAGGAAAGTCAGCGGACCCTGCGTCCGCTGAACCTGTTTTAAGGGGAACGATTTTTGATCGGGCCTTCCGGGAACTCGCGGTCAGTTATCCTTTGTATTCCGTGTATGTCCGTCCGGGCAAGGTGGACAACCTGAGCGAGGTTATCAGGGTGGTCGCGGAAACAACCAAAGCGAGTCAGGCGAGCGTGGAGGCTCAGTTGAAGCAGGCGCACCAGAGCGTCAAAGTCGCGGATAATCTGGAGGCTGAACAGGTGCGGGAGATATTGGCCCGGCCGCTGGCAGGGGTCGAAGTGAAGCCGGTGGAGGAACGTTTTTATCCGGCGCACGAAGCCGCGGCGGGTCTGATCGGCTATGTCGGGGACGGCATCGGTCTGGCCGGCGTCGAAGGTGTCTATGATATTTTCCTTCAGCACGGCGAATTCCGCGGTGAAACCCTGCCTGAGATCGATTTCCGCGGGCGAACGGTCATCGGCCGGTCCACCGTGGATGCCGTTTTGACCCTGGATCTGCCCCTCCAGAAGGAAATGGAAGGGCTTCTGCGCGATTATTTGCAGGACAGACAGGCGGAGCGGGGCCTGGCAATCTGTCTGGATGTGAAGACCGGCGCGGTCCGCGCCTGGGCGGGCCGCCCTTCCTATAATCCCAATTATTTCTGGCAGCTGGCGGATGGCGCCGGTGCCGCCATATTTCAGGAAACACTTGATCCTGCTCTGTACCGGGATATCCTGGTGCGGGCCGCGGCGTTGACGAAAAGCGGTGAACTCGGCGATCCGCTGCCGCCGGACAGCGTGGCGGCCGATAATTACGGTCTTTCGGAAGAGGAAGTCGCCGCATTCGCCGCTTCGGTTGGTTTGGCAGGGGCGGTGCCCTGGCGGCCTCTCCCGGATGTCCTCGACATTGAGGGCGGGTATGCCGGGGATCAGGCGAAAGCAATGCCTGGGGCCGGGGTCAACGCACTTCAGCTGGCAAGGTCCGCCGCGAGCATGGTCAACGGTGGGTGGTATCTCCTGCCCCATGTCCTGGGCGGGGTCTATGCGCACCAGGGGCGCGAACTGTTCAGTCGCTCCGCGGCCTACGATGAAGCAAACCGCCGGAGAATCGTTTCGCCGGCCATGGGTATCCGGCTGCGCAGAGAACTTTTTGAAGAACCTCGTCAGGGGGTTGCGGAGACGGTGCCTCCGGGAAACGGCGAGGAGCAGGAGAAGATGATCGTCCATTCCGCATCCGCTGTTCGGATGTTCGAGGCGAACGAAGGCAACGGGTATGTGCTCCAGGATATGCTGCTGGGGGTAATTCCGGCAAAGGCCCCTGTTCTTCTTCTGCTGATGTTCGCCCAGCGCGATGCACTTTATCCCCTGTCCGCGACGACGGGCCGGGCGGACAGGGATGTCGACCCGGCGGGGAAAATGTTGCCGACGCTTCTTGCCGCGCTGCGGGAGACGGGTGCGACCGCCCCGCCCGAACAGAAGGACCCGGCAAATCACAGCCAGTTTCTGATCAGCCGCAGAATGGATTTTCAGGAGCGGCCGGGTGGATCCGTTGATCTGGCGGGGGTCATGCCCGAGGTTACCGGGGTGAGTCTGCGCAAAGGGTTGCAGCGTCTCAACCCGTATCATCTGCTGGTGAACATCGAGGGCACCGGCCGGATTGTCCGGCAGAGCCCTCCGGCGGGCGCTCCCCTGCAAGGGGTCGGCGAGTGCACGTTGATTCTGGAATCCAAACGGTAGACGGGTCTGGTTATGATCACCCTCCGGCGACTTTTTTCCGAACTTGCCTGTACCGGGGTAGTCCTGGAAAGACATGGCGACCAGCGCGTCACCACCGTGACCTGTGACTCCCGCAAAGTCGTGCCGGGCGCCGTTTTTGTCGCCCTGCGCGGGGCGAAGCAGGACGGTCATGCTTATGTGCAGCAGGCCCTGGCAAGCGGCTGCAGCGCGGTGGTCGTGGAGGATGAGCCGGCGGTTGACGGACCTGCCCCAATCATCAGGGTGCGGGATAGCCATCAGGCCTACGGCCTCCTCGCGGCGGCCTTTTACGGCCAACCGGGCCGGGCAATGGTCCTGATCGGACTGACCGGGACCAACGGCAAAACCACGACGTCCTGGATCATCGAGGAGATGTTGCGCGCCGAAGGGAAACAGGTCGGCGTGATCGGTACGGTCAATTACCGGTATACGGATGCCGAGGGCCGCACCGTGGTGCTGGATGCCCCTCTGACCACCCCTGAACCGATGGAACTGCAGGCCCTCCTGCGGGAGATGCGGGACAGGGGTGTCACCCATGTGGTCATGGAGGTGTCCTCGCACGCCCTGGTGCAGCAGCGGCTTGCCGGCCTCCATTTCTTGGTGGCGGTGTTCACCAATCTGAGCCGGGATCATCTCGATTTCCACGGCGGCATGGAGGAGTATTTTGCCGCCAAGCAGCGGTTGTTCACCCAGCTGCTCCATGGGGACGGCACGGCGGTGATCGTGACCAAGACGGCTGGCGAGCCGGCTGGGGAAGAAAAAGATTGGGGCCGTCGGTTGATTGCGCTGCTCAAGGAGCAGGGTTTCAGCGAGGATCAGCGGCGCGGGCCGGGGAAAAAGATGATTGCCTGCGGCCTCGGACCAGACTGTAGCGTGCGGGCGGTCGACTGCTCCCAGGGGCTTCACGGCTTTCAGGCGGAATTTGCGATCAAGGGGAAGGGGCACCGGGTATCCGCCCCGCTGATCGGCGAACACAATATCCTGAATATGCTCGCCGCGGCCGGCGTCGGGGTTGCGCTCGGGCTCTCGCCTGAACGCATTGTCCGGGGATTGCAGGGGGTGGCTCAGGTGCCCGGGAGGCTGGAACGGGTGGCGTTACCGACCAGGGCGGACAAGGCTCAACCGGCCATAGTCTTTGTCGATTATGCCCATTCCCCGGATGCCCTGGACAATGTGCTGCGCACCCTGCGGCCCCTCACCCCGGGACGTCTGTTTTGTGTATTCGGCTGCGGCGGGGACCGGGATCGGGGGAAGCGGCCGCTCATGGGCAAGACAGTCGGTGAACTGGCGGACCGGATCATCATCACGTCGGACAACCCACGCTCAGAGGAGCCGGCAGCCATTCTCAGCGAGATCGAGGCCGGGGTCCGGCAGGCCGGATTTACCCGGGTGAAGCTTTCGGAACTCTTTGGCGGGAAGGCACAGCCCGGAAAGTTCTGTGTGCTCGCGGACCGGAGGGAAGCGATCCACAGCGCCTGCGCCCTCGCCAATGCGGAGGATGTGGTGCTCATCGCCGGCAAGGGTCATGAGGCCTACCAGATCACCGCCGAAGGCAAGCACTTTTTCGATGACCGCCTGGAGGCACGAAACGCCATGCTGCGCTGGACGGTTGAGGGTCTGCTGCAAGCGACTGCCGGCACGCTGCGGCGGCAGGGGGCGCCCCTGCTGCTGGGCGAGGTCTCCACCGATACCAGGACCCTGCAGCCGGGGGATATCTTCCTTGCCCTCCAGGGAGAGAATTTTGACGGCCACGATTTCATCCCCGCCGCCGTGGACAAAGGGGCCGCCGCGCTCCTGGTCGGCAAGGCCTGTAGAGTTGCTGATCAGCATCCGGCGATCATCGAGGTCAGGGATACCCTGCGGGCATACGGCGAGTTGGCGCACCATCGCCGTGCGCTTCTTTCGTCGAATATTCAGGTGGTTGCGATTACGGGCAGTTCCGGAAAAACCACGGTTAAAGAAATGGCTGCGGCAATTTTCAATTTGCAGTATGGTGACGCGCCTCCGGGGCCGGTACTGAAAACCCAGGGCAATCTCAACAACCTGGTGGGAATGCCCCGCACCCTTCTCCAGGTCCATGCCGGGCACCGGGTGGCCGTCCTGGAAATGGGCATGAACCGGCCAGGGGAAATTCACCGCCTGGCCGAGACCGCTGACCCGGATATCGGCTGTATCACCAATGTCCAGGCGGCCCATCTGGAAGGGCTTGGCAGCATCGCCGGCGTGGCCCGGGCCAAGGGAGAGCTGTTTTGCGCCATGCGACCGGAAGCGATTCGCGTTGTCAACTGCGACGATGCTCGGATCAGGTCCCTGGCCAGGCAGTACGGAGGACGGACAGTCGCCTTTGCCGTTACCGCCGCGGGCCGGAAATGCAAACCCGAGGTCCGGGTAACGCGCGTGAACAGTCTGGGCGAGGCCGGCATGCGCTTTACCCTGCAGATCGGAGGCTGGCGGCGGCGGCTGACCGTACCGGCCACCGGTGCGCATAATGTCGGCAACTGCGCGGCCGCGGCGGCCATTGCCACCGCAGCCGGCATCGGGCCGGAGATCATCGCCCGGGGCCTGGCTTCCTATCGCTCCGGGGACAAACGGCTACAGATCGTCGCCCTGCCCGGTGGGATATCCCTGCTCAACGACGCCTACAACGCGAATCCCGGCTCCATGGCCGCGGCCCTGCGGACGGTCAGCACCTTTGGCGACCGCTGTCGACGGATTGCCGTCCTGGGCGACATGCTTGAGCTGGGAAGGGAAACGACCAAGGCGCACCGGCACATCGGGGCGCTGGTGGCGGAGCTGAAGCTTGATTATCTGGCCGTCACCGGCGAACAGGCGGCAGTGGTGGCTGAGGCGGCGGCAGGGGGCGGGATGGATCGGGAGCGGATCAAAGTGGCTGCCGATTCCGATGAGATCGTCCGCTGGCTTGCCCGGCTTATTGAACAACAAAAATTGCACCGGGGCGACTGGATTTTGCTTAAGGGATCGCGCGGCATGCGCATGGAGCGCGTCCTGACCGGTCTATCCCAATTGTTTTCCTCCCACGCGCACTGACGGCTATGCTGTATTTACTCTATTCATTGCATTCGCACTTCAGCGCCCTGAATGTATTTCGCTATATCACGTTCAGGACCATCGGCTGCGCGGTGACCGCCTTTCTTATCATGTTTTTCTTTGCCCCCCTGTTTATCAGGCTCCTGCAAAAAATGCAGATCGGTCAGGTCATCCGCGAAGACGGGCCGCAGACCCACTTTTCCAAAAAGGGGGTGCCGACCATGGGCGGCGTGCTCATCCTCGGGGCGATGACCATCTCCAGCCTGCTCTGGGCGAATCTCGGCAGTGGGCTTGTCTGGCTGGTGCTCGGCGCCACCCTTTTTTTCGGGCTCATCGGCTCCATCGACGATCTGAAAAAGGTCCGCAAGCAAAATTCGCGCGGGCTGTCGGCCCGGGGCAAGATGCTGCTGCAGATCATCGGCGCCATGACCGTGGGCGTCTATCTCTATCTGCACCCGGTCTATGACGGGAATCTGAGCATACCCTTTTTCAAAGGTATCCGGCCTGATCTGGGCTGGTGGTATATACCCTTCGCGATTCTGGTCATCGTCGGCGCTTCCAATGCGGTCAATCTCACCGACGGACTGGACGGCCTGGCTGCTGGTCCACTGGTCATCAGCGGTTCGGTTTACGTCATATTTTCTTATGTGGCCGGTCATGCCATCGTGGCCGACTACCTGCAGATTCCCTTTGTCCCGGGTGCCGGTGAGGTGGCCGTGGTCTGCGGCGCCATGGTGGGCGCCTGCCTCGGTTTTCTCTGGTTCAATGCCTACCCGGCACAGGTCTTCATGGGCGACGTCGGTTCCCTGGCCCTTGGTTCGACCCTGGGCACGGTTTCCATCATCATCAAGCAGGAATTTCTGCTGGCCATCGTCGGCGGGATCTTTGTCATGGAGGCCCTGTCGGTCATCCTCCAGGTCGGCTACTACAAAATTTCCGGCGGCAAGCGGATCTTTCTCATGGCTCCCTTTCACCACCATTTTGAGAAAAAGGGGTGGGTGGAGCCCAAGGTGGTCGTCCGTTTCTGGATCGTCTCCATCATCCTCGGCCTTCTGGCCCTGGCGACCTTGAAGCTGCGGTGAGCGGATGGAACTTGCACCGGGAATGAAATGCGTGGTTATCGGTCTCGGCGCTTCCGGACTGGCCGCGGTCCGTTTTTTGCGGGAGCAGGGGCTGCGGGTTTCGGTTTCGGAGGCCCGGCCGGCGGAGAGCCTCGCCGCCAACGATCTGACCTTGCTGGGAGAGCTGGGCGTTGACTGGGAGGCCGGCGGCCACCGTGCGGAGTTTTTTCGGGAAGCGGAGCTGATCGTGCCGAGCCCGGGTGTGCCACTGGACCTGCCTGTTCTGCGGGCGGCCAGGGAGCGGGGGGCGACCATCGCCGGCGAGCTGGCCATTGCCGCCGGGTACCTGCGGGCGCCGGTCATCGCAATTACCGGCAGCAACGGCAAGACAACGGTCACCTCGCTGATCGGTCACCTTCTGCGGTCGGCGGGACGGGAGACCTTTGTCGGCGGCAATATCGGGACCCCGGTGCTGGAGTATCTGCGGGGCTCCCGGCCTGCCGAGGCGATCGTTCTGGAGCTGAGCAGCTTTCAGCTGGAGATCGGCGGCGCCTTCCGGCCGGATATCGCCCTGCTGCTCAATCTGACCCCGGATCATCTGGACCGGCACGGCGGTATGGCTGGCTATGTTGCGGCGAAACGACGGATTTTCGTGAACCAGAAGGCCGGGGATTGGGCGATTCTCGGTGGGGATGATCCCCTGGTCATGGCGGAGGAGGTAGCCACCGGGGCCACAGTCTTCCGATTCGGCGCCACGCCGGGTTGCGAAGCGCGGGTCAATGAGCAGGGGGTCCTGCTCTCCCTGGAAATCGGCGGCCGGAAAATCGAGGAGGAGTATGATATGCAAGCGACAACCCTGGCCTCCATTATCAACAGGTTGAACGCGGCAGCGGCGATTCTGGCCGTCCGGGTTTTCGGCTGCGCTCCCGAGGCGATCAGGGCCGGACTGGCCGACTATGAACCGCCCGCGCACCGCATGGCCCTGGTGGCCGAACGAGACGGCGTTCGCTATGTGGATGACTCCAAGGGGACCAACATCGGCGCGGTGGCCGCGGCCCTGGCCAGCAGCGGCGAGCGGGTGATTCTCATCGCCGGCGGCCGCAACAAGGGGAGCGATTTCCGGCCGCTGGCCGAAAGCGTCCGGCGCCATGTCCGCCATCTGATCCTGATCGGCGAGGCGGCGGCGCAGATGGCCGCGGAGCTGGGTTCCCTGGTGCCGACCAGTAGGGCCGCCTCCATGCGGGAGGCGGTGCGGCAGGCGTCGGAGATAGCCGAGCCGGGGGATACGGTTCTCCTCTCTCCGGCCTGCGCCAGTTTTGATATGTTCACCAGCTATGCGCACCGGGGCGAGGTGTTCCGCCAGGCGGTCCGGGAGCTGGCTGCCGTCCATCACGGCGGCTGAGACGGTTATGATCAAGGAATGCTGCGTCTGCGGAAAACAGGAGCGCAACGGTCTGTGGAGCCGGGAACCGGGCAGCCCCGAAGAATATCGGGTCAGTCACGGCTACTGCCCGGTCTGCTATAGGGAATTCATGGAGCGACTGGATCGGCTGTTTCCGGTCAGGGGGAAGCTGACGTTGACCTTTGCGGCAACCGTGGAACCGGAGGTTACGCCATGCGCGTAGTGGTTACCGGCGGCGGCACGGGCGGTCATCTCTTTCCGGGCATCGCTCTGGCAAGCGGACTCCAGGAGCGCATTCCCGGCTGCCGGGTCCTGTTTATCGGCACCTCCAGGCATCTGGACCAGGAGACCCTGCGCCGGTACGACTTTGCCCTGGAGACCATCCACTGTCAGGGGCTGAAGGGCATGGGCGTTGTGCACCGTCTGCGCAGTCTGCTGCAGCTGCCGTTGGCCATCCGCGAGGCGGCGGCCATTCTGCGCCGGTTCCGGCCCCAGCTGGTATTCGGGGTGGGCGGCTATGTCACCGGCCCGGTACTGCTCGCCGCGCGGATCCTGGGGATTCCGTCCTGCATTCATGAGCAGAATTCAGTGCCCGGTTTGGCCAACAGGATGGTGGCGCGGCTGGCGGACCGGATTTTTCTCTCCATTCCCTGCGCGTATCGATTCCCGGCGGGCAGGACCATGCTGGTCGGCAATCCGGTGCGCCGGGAGATCCGGGAGGCAGGCGAAAAGAACATGCCGGGGGATGGTAGGGAGATCCATATTCTGATTCTGGGCGGCAGCCAGGGCGCCCACCGGGTGAATATGCTGGTGACCGAGGCCGCGGGTCTGCTCAAGGTGCAACTCGGCGACCGGTTGCGCATTACCCATCAGACGGGTAGGGCCGATCTGGCGGAGGTCCGTAAAAGATACGAAGGTCTGGGGGTCAGGGCTGAAGTCAATGATTTCTTCACCGACATGGCCGAGGTCTACAGCCGGGCCGACCTGGCGGTATCCCGAGCGGGCGCGACGACCCTGGCTGAACTGGCGGTGATGGGGCTGCCGGCGATCCTGCTGCCCTATCCCTTTGCCGCCGACAACCATCAGCAGAGCAATGGGGCCTGGTACGTGCAGGGTGGGGCGGCCAGGATGTTTTTTGAGCAGGAACTCGATGGGGAAAGGCTTGCGGGGGAAATACTTCATCTGGTAGAGAACAGGGAAGAGCTGCACGAGATGTCGGGCCGGATGCGGGAGCTGGCCAGGCCGGACGCCGCAGAGCGGATTATTGAGGAATGTCTTGCGCTTATTGCAAAAAAACAGGCAGGCAAGGCCTGACGGGCATGTATAAGAAAACCAAACATATCCACTTCGTCGGCATCGGCGGCATCGGCATGAGCGGCATCGCCGAACTCCTGCTCAACCTGGGCTACCGGGTCAGCGGGACCGACCTGCGCGCCTCAGACATCACCCGCCGGCTGGAAGGCCTGGGCGCGCGGATCCACCAGGGGCACCGCGCGGAGGCGGTGACCGGCGCCGATGTGGTGGTTACTTCTTCCGCGGTCAGCCGCCAGAACCCGGAGGTCACCGCCGCCCTGGAGCAGCATATCCCGGTGATCCAGCGGGCGGAGATGCTGGCTGAACTGATGCGCCTGAAGAAATACGGCATTGCGGTGGCGGGCAGCCACGGCAAGACCAGCACCACCTCCATGGTTTCGTGGATGCTCCACCAGGCCGGCATGGATCCGACAGTGGTCATCGGCGGCAAGGTGGACAGCCTGGGGGGCAACGCCAAACTGGGCGAGGGCGAATTCCTGGTGGCCGAGGCCGATGAGAGCGACGGCTCCTTTCTCAAGCTTTCGCCGGTGATCGAGGTGGTGACCAATATCGATCTTGAGCACCTGGACTACTACCAGGACCTGGAGCATATCAAGGAAGTCTTTGTACAGTTCATGGAGCGTATCCCCTTTTACGGAGTGGTGGTCCTTTGCCTGGACGATCCGAACATCGCCGCCCTTCTGCCCCGGATCCAGAAACGGATCATCACCTACGGGTTCAGCGAGCAGGCCGAGGTGCATGCCACGGAAATCCGTACCGCCGGCCGCCACAGCGAATTCACCGTACGGCGAGGGGATACGACGCTCGGCCGTGTGGAGTTGACGATTCCCGGCCGCCACACCATCGCCAACAGTCTGGCCACCATCGCGGTGGGCCTGGAGCTGGAAATCGACTTCCCGGTCATCGCCGGAGCCCTCGCATCGTTTGAAGGGGTGCAGCGACGGCTTCAGGTCAAGGGTGAAGCAGCCGGCGTCCTGGTGGTGGACGACTACGGCCATCATCCCACCGAGATCCGCGCGACCCTGGACGCGGTGCGCGAGGGGTGGCCGGACCGAAGGCTGGTGGTTGCCTTTCAGCCCCATCGCTACACCCGGACCAAGGCCTTGTTCGACGAGTTCAAGATTGCCTTCCATCGAGCGGATGTCCTCGTGCTCACCGATATCTATGCGGCCAGCGAAGCGCCTCTGGAAGGGGTGACCTCCGCGGCCCTGGTTGAGGCGGTGAAGCGGCACGGCCAGCGGGATGTCCACTATCTGCCCGATGTCGAGACGTTGCCCCGTGAACTTGCCCGGCTGCTGCGACCGGGAGATCTGGTTCTGACACTGGGCGCGGGCAATATCGTCCACGCGGGCGAGGCGCTGCTGGCCCTGCTGCGCGCGGAGGGAAGCGGCGCTCCCGGGAGCTGAGAGACGGTATGGCACAGGCTGCGGAACGGAGAAAGGGGATGAGCTTGCAACAGCGGCAACAACTTGCCTCCATCTGGAACGGGCCGATCCACTGGGACGCGGTGATGAGCGAACACTGCACCTTGCGTGCGGGCGGCAAGGCAGAGGCCTTCATTCAGGCCTCGTCCCTTGCCGAGCTTTGCCGCCTGATCGTTTGGCTGGAAAGAGAGGAGATTGCCTGGCGGATGATCGGCCGGGGCAGCAATATCCTGGTGGGCAGCCAGGGGTTTGCCGGGGTGCTGGTCACCCTGGGCGGCGTATTTTGTGAGATCCGCCGGGAGGAGGGCGATCCCGAACAACCCGGCCTCGAAAAGATCAGGGTCGGCGCGGGTTGCGCTACGGGAAGGCTGGTGGGCTGGTGCGCCCGGCACGGCCTGGCCGGCCTGGAATTCATGGCCGGGATTCCCGGGAGCGTCGGCGGGGCGGTGGCCATGAATGCAGGCGCATGGGGCGGCGAGATCGGCAATTTGGTGGAGACAGTGACCTTTGTCGGCCGCCGGGGACAGGTACGGACGGTGCCACGGCAGGAACTGGGATTCTCGTATCGTTGCATGCAGCCCGTCCAGCCGGAACTCGACGGGGCGGCAGTGGTTGAAGTTGTGTTGCATTTGCGCCAGGGGGATCCGCGGGAAATACATGACAGATGCCGGGAACTGGTGGCCAGACGCAAGGCCAAGCAGCCCGCAGGTGTTGCTTCCGCCGGTTCATTCTTTAAGAACCCTCCCGGCGATTCCGCCGGCCGGCTCATTGACGCGGCCGGCCTGAAGGGGCTGCAACGGGGCGGGGCCATGGTCTCGACCAGGCATGCCAATTTCATCGTCAACACCGGGACGGCGTCCGCGGAGGATATCATCGGATTGATGCAGGAGATACAGGAACGGGTCTATCGGTTTTCCGGGGTGAGGCTTGAACCGGAAGTGCAACTGTTGTAGGATTTGCCAGGGAAAACGGCTCATGTATATTCCGCAAGGAGTAAAGAAGCAAAGGCCGGGCAGGCAGATGCTGGTCCGTCTGGCCGAATCCTTTGGGAATTGTACGTTTTTCCCGCACCGGAACCGGAAGGTGCGACGGAAAAGTGCCGTGGCCACGCAGCAGCGATCCTGGAAGCTGAAAAAGCTGTCCCGTGGGGCTGTCTGCCTTCTCCTGGCCGTCGCGGCGGTCGCTACCCTGTCCGGTTTTCTTGTGATTGCGCTGGCCCGTTCCGATGTCTTTGCCCTGAGTACGCTGACCGTGCAGGGTAACCGGATGGCGACCGAGGGGCAAATTCTTGAGAAAAGCGGGCTTGCGCGGGGGGTGAGCCTGCTGGCCGTGGATTGCGGGGAGGTGGAGAGCCGGATCCTGGATCATCCCTGGGTGGAACAGGCGACGGTTAAACGGCAGTGGCCGTCTACGGTGCTGATCCGGGTGCGCGAGCGAAAGCCTTTGGCCCTGGTCAACCTGGAACGGCAGGACCGCCGCCAACTCTACTACATGGACGGCAAGGGAGAGATATTCGCGCCGACAACGCCGTCCCGGGACCTTGATTTTCCGGTGCTCACCGGAGAGGTGCGGACGGCCCGGGAAAGGAACCTGCGGGTCGATCAGGATTCTCCGGCCTGGCTGGCTGTCGATTTCCTCAATCTTGCCGCGCAGGGAAACCAGGTTCTTCCCAGCCTGGGGATTTCCGAGGTGCATGTCGATCCGGAGCGGGGGCTGGTGGTCTATCTCATCGACCATCCTTTCCCGATCATCATGGGGAAGGAAAAGCTGCGGACCCGGTTCAACCTGCTGGTGCGGGTTCTGGCGCAGCTGTATCAGAAGGACAAAGTGAAGGACGTGGCGGAAATCCGCATGGATTATGCCGAAGACAAAATTCTGGTGGCCAACCACTGAGGGGTTTGCGAATGATGACAACGCAGACCATCCGCCACTGTACAGCCGGGAACATCAGGACATGAGCAAAGAAGAGAGCAGGGAAGAGACGGAAGTACGGGAGCAGGGTGAACTGGTGGCGGGCCTGGATATCGGGACCACAAAGATCTGCGTGGTCATCGGCGAGGTTTTCGATGACCATGTGGAGGTGATCGGCGTCGGCACCGCTCCTTCTTCCGGGATGCGCAAGGGGGTGGTGGTCAACATCGAGTCGACGGTGACCGCCATCCGCGAAGCGGTGGCCCAGGCGGCGGATATGGCCGGCTGCGACATCGAGACCGTTTATGTGGGCATTGCCGGCAATCATATCAAGGGATTCAACAGTCCCGGGATCATCGCCATCAATAATCAGGAGATCAAGCAGAAGGACATCGACGCGGTGATCAAGGCGGCGCAGACGGTCAAGATCAGCGACAACCAGCAGATTGTCCATGTCCTGCCCCAGGAATACATGGTCGATGACCACACCGGCATTCAGAACCCCCTGGGCATGACCGGGGTGCGGCTGGTCACCAACGTGCACATCGTCACCGCCGACGTCGCCGCCCTGCATAATCTGCTGGTCAGCTGCAACCGCGCCGGACTCCAGGTCGCGGAAATCGTCCTCGAATCCGTGGCTTCGTCGCGGACGGTGTTGAGCCGGGACGAGATGGAACTCGGCGTGGCGCTTTTGGACATCGGCGGTGGCACCACTGACCTGGCGGTGTTCTGCAACGGGACGATCAAGCATACCTGGGAGCTGGCCCTGGGCGGCAACAGCCTGACCAGCGATCTGTCCGTCGGCCTGCGCACACCCATGCAGGAAGCTGAAAAACTCAAGTACATGTACGGTTCCGCCCTGTCGTCGATGATCAAGGAGAACCTGGTGGTGGAGGTGCCCACCGTGGGCGATCGCAAGCCGCGCAAGATTTCGCAGCGGGTCATGGTCGAGATCCTGGAGGCACGGATGGAGGAGATGCTGCAACTGGTCAACAAGGAGATCAGTTCCTCGGGCTATCGCACCCGCCTCAACGCCGGGGTGGTCATCACCGGCGGGACCGCGCTGCTGGCTAATATGGTGGAAATGGCCGAGCAGATTTTCGATATGCCGGTGCGTATCGGCTATCCCAGGGGCGTGGGCGGCCGGATGGAGGAAATTGATTCGCCCAGATGCACCACCGCGGTCGGCCTCCTGCTCTACGGCAGCCAGGCGGCTCGGGGCAGGAGCAGAGGAACATCCCGGGTGGTGGATCGGTTGAAAAAGGTGATTAAAAACCTGGTTTGATAAAACAAAGAATCTTCTTTAGGTGGGCCTCTCTTGGTGGTATAAGTACTGAAACCAGAAGCTAACTGATTGCAGGGGGAAAATATGCCGTTCAGAATGGCGGAAGAAAAGCCGGTTGCGGTCATCAAGGTTATCGGCGTCGGTGGTAGCGGTGGTAACGCCATCAATACCATGGTGGAAAAGAATCTGCAGGGTGTGCAGTTCATCGTCGCGAATACCGATATGCAGGCATTGGAGAAGTCCCGGGCTGACATTCGTCTGCAACTGGGGCCCGGCACCACCAAGGGCATGGGTGCCGGCGCTGATCCGGAACGGGGGCGCGACGCCGCCCAGGAGAGCTACGAGGAGATCCGTAACGCCCTGAAAGGGGCGGACATGGTCTTTATTACCGCCGGTCTCGGCGGGGGCACCGGTACGGGTGCCGCGCCGGTCATCGCCAAACTGAGCAAGGAGAGCGGGGCGCTGACCGTGGCGGTGGTGACCAAGCCCTTTTATTTCGAAGCCAAGACCCGGATGCGCAATGCCCAGCGGGGCTGGGACGAGCTGAAAAAGCACGTTGATACGATCATCACCGTGCCCAATGATCGGTTGCTCAGCCTGATGCAGAAAAATTCGACCCTGGTCGACATGATGCAGAAGGTGGACTATGTCCTGCTGCAGGCGGTTAAAGGAATCACCGACCTGATCAATCTGCCCGGGCACATCAACGTAGATTTTGCCGATCTGAAGACGGTGATGCGGGAGGTCGGCCCGGCGATCATGGGTTCCGGATCCGCCTCCGGCGAGAACCGGGCGGCCGAGGCCGCCAAACGGGCCATCGACAACCAGCTGCTGGAAGACGTGGGTATCGACGGCGCCATGGGTATCCTCATTAATATCTCCGCCACCCAGGAAAGCCTGACCATGGCCGAGTTCATGGAGGCCTCGGCTCTGATTCAGGAAAAGGCCCATGAGGACGCCAACATCATCATCGGCGCCCTGTTCGATGAGAGCCTTGGCGAGGAACTGCGGGTGACGGTGATCGCCACCGGTATCTCGGGGATCGAGGAAACGGAGACCATCGCCCACATCGACGTGCCACGGGTGAAGAGCCGGAGCGAACAGGTGGTGGCGGCCGCGGCCAAAGCCGTGGCCAAGGAGGATGAGCCCGCCAAGAATCGGACGGTCAGCAATGCCCAGCCCAACCCCCTGCCGCGTTCACCGAACCTGCCCACCCCGATCTTTGATGAGCGTGAGCATGAAAACTGGGATGAGCCGGCCTATCTTCGCAAGAAGGCAAATTAGGCTGATGAGGGTTTTAGGTCTTTAGGCTGTTAGGGGAGGGTTCGCCTCCCGTGTAGGTATTTATTGGGGAATTGTGTTCATGGAGCTCCTTGCAAAAGAAGCATCTGATGCGATCGGCTCAAACGATGTTCTCTTTCTCTTCCCTAACAGCTAACAGCCTTCAGCCTAACACCCTAACAGCTTAAACACTTTGTCTTCATATCTCGCCACGGAAAAGGGGACGATCAGAAAGAAGTGGAAGGGTCGCCTCCCCCTGGCCCTCATCTATCCCAATACCTATTCCCTCGCCGTCTCCAACCTCGGCTTCCAGCTGGTGTACAGTCTGCTCAATGGTCGGGATGACCTGGTTTGCGAGCGATTCGTCTATCCCGCAGCGGATGAACCGCTGCGTTCCCTGGAGTCAAATCGGCCCCTGACCGATTTTCCCCTGGTCCTCGGCTCGATCAGTTTTGAGGATGATTACCCGCGCCTGGTGGCCCTTCTTGCCGCAGGCGGCCTGGAGCCGGTTGCCGAGGCGCGGGCCGATACGGTCGGGCCCGGCAATCCGCTGGTGATTCTGGGGGGGGTGGCCGTGTTTATGAATCCAGAACCCCTGGCCTCCTTTGCCGACCTCATGGTGATCGGCGAGGCGGAGCCGGTTTTGATTGATCTGGTGCATCGTCTCGAAGCACTTCTGACCGGGGGCGGCTCCCGCCGGGACATGATCCGCCAGGTGGCCCGGCAGGTGCCGGCCTGCTACGCGCCGTCTCTGTATTCCTTCAGCTTTGGGGCGGACGGCCGGGTGCTGGCCATGGAGCATGAGCCCGGAGTGCCGGCCCGGGTCCGCCGGGCCGTGGTCAACAAGGTGACCGCGGCGGCCCACTCGCAACTCCTTTCGCCGGAGGCGGAACTGGGCATGTTCATGACCGAACTCGGCCGGGGTTGCAGCCGGGGTTGCCGGTTCTGCGCGGCCGGCTTCATTTACCGACCTCCCCGCCTGTGGAGCGAGGACGCGGTCCTGGGCGGGCTTGCCGACCGGCCAGCGGGCATGGCCCGGATCGGCCTGCTGGGCATGGAAATGGCCGAGACCGGCGTACTGGATCGGGTTGCCGACTATCTAGCGGAAAACGCCTGTCTGTTGTCTTTTTCCTCGCTGCGGGCGGATCGGATCAGCGACAGGATTCTGGAACTGCTCGCCGCCTCCCGGTTGAAGAGCGCGGCCATCGCTCCGGATGGAGCCTCGGAGCGGTTGCGCCGGGTGATCAACAAAGGGCTGGACGAGGAAGATCTGGTCCGGGCCGGGACCAGCCTGGTGGCGGCCGGCATCGTGAATCTGAAGCTCTACGTGATGATCGGCCTGCCCACGGAAACCGAAGAGGACCTGGCGGAACTGGCCGCTCTGGTCCGGCGCCTGCACGGCGAAGTCCTGGCCATCGGCAGGGAGCGGGGGCGGGTCAGTGCGTTGACCCTGTCGGTGAACAGCTTCGTGCCCAAGCCCTGGACCCCTTTTCAGTACCTGCCCTTTGGCGGCCTCGACCCGGAGGTGGCCGCGCTCTGTCCGGACGAAAAAAAAGCGGTGCTGGCGCTCAAGGAGAAAATCAAGTATCTTCGAAAAAGCCTGGCCGGGCTGGCAAACCTGCGGATCAAGGTGGACCGGCCGGAACGGGTCTTGCAGCAGGCGGTTCTCGCCCGGGGCGATCGGCGCCTGGCCCCAGTTCTTCTCGATATGGCAGTCAGGGGCATGTCCATGAGCAGCGCCCTGCGCCGGCACGGCCTCGACGCCTGGCAGTATGCGGTCCGCCCCAGGGACAAGGGAGAACTGCTTCCCTGGGAGGTGGTGGATCACGGGATTACCGGCCGCTATCTCTGGCAGGAATACTGCCGGGCCATGGCCGGCAAAAAGACCTCCCCCTGTGATACCGCCAGGTGCAGACGCTGCGGAGCATGTGATGAAACAGTTTCCGCCTGATTATTTGATGACATCACAAAAACGCAAAACCCAGAGCATCCGCCTCGGTGATTTCAGCAAGTTGCGAGACCTGCCGACCTCGGTATCGCGCTTTTTGCGCGACCGGCAGTTTTTCGGCAGAAAAAACACCCAGGAACCAGGGGCCAGCGGTTCCGGCGCCCAGCCGTTCAAGCTGGTCAAGTATTTTGCCTTCACCAGTTTCGCGGTCATCCTGGTGGCGGCCTTTGCCCTCTCCTGGATTATTTCCAACAATGCCAAAAAAGTTCTGCTGGACCGGAGCGAGGCCTATTCAGAACTGTTCGCGGAAAACCTGAACCGGCAGGTTTTTTTGCGTTTCGTACTGCCCACCGTGATTCAGTACGGTCGCATTGCCTTAAGCAACAAAGATCAGTTCGAGCGTCTCGACCAGATCGTGCGCAACGTGACCCGCGGCATGGGCATAGATTCGGTCACCATTTTCGACTCCGAGGAAAACATCATCTCCTATTCCACGAATCCTGAGCTGGTGGGCAAGAAGGACCGGGGCGGCATCGAATATCAGAAGGCCCTGCGGGGTGAAAACAATTCGGTGCTTATTTCCAGCGGCTCCCTGCTTAACCTGCTGCCCGGGGTCCCCCCGTTCTACTGCAAGCTGCGGACCTATATCCCTTTCCGCGGCGAGGAGAAGCGCGGCGAGGAAGAGGGTAATATCATGGGGGTCATCGAGGTGGTCAAGGACCTGTCCGTGGATATGCAGGCGATCATCGACCTGCAGGGCCGGATCATTGTCCTGTCTCTGTTGATCATGGGTATTTTGCTCGTGGTCCTGTCCTCCATCGTTATGCGCGCCGAACGGATTATTGAGGCCCGGGCCATGAAGCAGCGGCAGCTGGAGGAGAAACTCAATGAGGCGGAGCGGCTGGCAAGCCTGGGCAAGATGGTGGCCGCGGTCTCCCACGAAATCAAGAATCCTCTGGGGATCGTCAAGTCCACCGCCGAGGTACTGGGCAAGCGGATCAGCAAGGTGGCACCGGGCAATGAGCACCTGGCCCAGATCATCGTCGACGAAACAGCCAGGCTGGACGGCATCGTCCGGGAGTTCCTCGATTTT
>QZJD01000041.1 GCA_003604995.1 Desulfobulbus sp.
TAAATATATTGTATTTTGCATTGACAAACATTAGCATTTTTAATCAATAATTTCAGTATGTTTGTCGCAAAAAAAGACCTTAAACTAGCGCCATTCGGGACAGCCCCCATTTCCTTCTTATGAACTGGCAAGACAATTTCTTTTTTCGATGCAATTAAGTGATGAATTACAGGATTATGTACCATAATATCCGATTCTATATGAGCATCAATCTATTTCAAATTGCGGCGGCAGGCGTCTTCAACTGATACGCTATTCGCAAGATGGTGGCGTTTGCTCGCAAAGCCGGAGGCAGCGAGGCCCGGAAAGTGATTCCACATCTGTCGATCTTTTTATCTGTTCACGGGACGTCCGTCCTGTTCCCTGAACCAGACGAGAAAAACAGAACCCCCTTGCCAGCGGTCCGCGACCTCGATGCCGCCGCCCATGGCGAGGACCAGCTTCCGGGCGGCGAAAAGGCCGATGCCGGTACCGCTGGTCGAATCGCTGGTCAGCCGGCCCCGGTAGTGGCGCTCGAAGATCCTTTCCTTTTCATCGTCGGGCACTCCCGGCCCCCGGTCGGAAACCTCAAAAAAGAACTCATCGCCCGTGCTGTGGGCGAGCAGGGAAACCGTGGTTGCGGAGGGACTGTATTTGATGGCGTTCTCGAGCAGGCTGGAGAGAATGATCTTCAGGCCGCTCCTGTTCAGCCGGACCGTAGCGGGCAGCCTGCCCAGCAGTTCAAGACCGATGCCCTTGGCGGCGGCCAGAGGGCGATAGAGGGCGAACACCTCGTCAATGATCACGCCCGGATCAATTGCTGACGACAAAACGGAAAAATCGGTTGCCTCTATCCGGTGATAGAGGAGAAACTCCTCGGCTAGACTCCCCAGGGACTGGGTGCTTTTCCGGATGGCTTCCACCGCCCGCCGTTCCTTTTCTCCTTCCAGACTGCGGGCGAGTCTGCGGCAAAAACCGCTGATGACCGTCAGCTGGTTGCGCACTTCGTGGCAGAGCATGCTCTGCAGGTCGTCGTTGTACTGCTGCCGGGACCGCAGTCGACCGACCTCCGCGTGCAGGGCAGAGCGCTCCCTGCGGATGCTCACCAGCCGCCGGCAGTTGGCCAGCACCTCCCGGAACGGCGCGGTCTTTGAAAGAAAGACATCGGCGCCGGTCTCGATCCCCTGAATCCGTGTTTCCCTGTCACCCAGGGCGGTGAGCATGACCACCGGCGTCGCGGCCAACAGGGTGTCCTGGTGGCCGCGCAGGGTACGGCATACCGACCAGCCGTCCCGGACCGGCAACAGAAGATCGAGCAGAATGCAATCGGGGCGGACGGCCTCGATCATCCGACACCCTTCCTCCCCGTCCTTCGCGACCAGGGCCTGGAACCCCTCGCGCTTCAATCGGTAGACCAGGAGATGGGCAATGTCCGCTTCGTCTTCGATGATCAGGATCGTTGGAAAATTTTCGCTGCCGACCGCCGGCAGAATGGTTTCGACTTCCATGACCGCCTCCGCTCAACTCCGGCCGGCCGGGGAATGTTCGCCCCCGACGGCTCCGCCCCGCCCGCCTTCGGCCGTCGCGGTTCTCTCGGCCAGTCTCTGAAAATAGGTGATCCAGCATTGCCAGGCCACGGTGTCCAGCGTACATTCGCCGGGACAGGGAAATTTGACGACCAGCAGCGGGCAACGGCCGCAGTGATGATTGCAGATGTATTTTGCCGCCATTTCCATGGCCGCGGCCGGGCGCTTGATGTTGTTGGCCACAGGACCTTCCTCCATAAAAGATTTCAGGGTTTGCCATCGCCGGCAAACTGTATGTTGTGCCGAAACTACCGTTAAGAATCGACGTTTTCCCGCTCCGGCAACGCCTCGCCGTCGGGGCGATTTCGCCAATCCCTTCAACCTATATTAAGAAGGATTTGTTTGTTTCATGTTATGAATGCGTTGCGGAATGGTCATAAAAGGAGGGATGCGAGATGCCCGGCCGCAGGCGATTCGCTCGGGGAGAGAGGGGCAACGGCGCCGGCGGCCGCCGGTCAGGAACGCAACCGGAGGAGGTGCCGCGCCTCCCCCGGTTGTGCAGGGTTTTTTACTGAAGGGAAAAGGGGGTCAGGTTCTTGACCGCCTCGGCAACGCTCTTGCGCTCAACCTCGGGCATGGGAATCAGACCCTTGTCGGCGAGGTAACCGTCCTCGCCCCAGGCCCGCTCGCTGGTGAACTCGGCCAGAAACTCCTCCATGCCGGGGATGGTGCCGACATGCGCCTTCTTCACGTAGAAGAACAGAGGGCGGGACACCGGATATGCGCCGTCGGCAATCGCCTCGAAGGTCGGCTCCTTGCCCTCAACCATGGAGCCCTGTACCTTGTCGCTGTTCTGATCCAGGAAACTGAACCCGAAAATGCCGAAGGCTGACTGATTGACCTCCAGCTTCTGCACGATCAGATTGTCGTTTTCGCCAGCCTCCACATAGCCGCCGTCTTCCCGGACCGTAAAGCAGATGTTCTTGAAGGTTTTCTCGTCCTTTTTCTTCAGATCCTTGATCCACGGAAATGACTCACATCCGGGTTCCATGACCAGTTCGACAAAGGCGTCACGGGTGCCGGAGGTCGGCGGCGGCCCCAGCACTTCGATTTTCTGCGCCGGCAGTTCGGGGTTGACGTCCTGCCAGGTCTTGTAGGGGTTGGCCACCGTCTTGCCCTCGTTCCGCGGATCCGGCACTTCCTTGGCCAGGGCCAGGAAAATGTCCTTGCGGCTCACGCTCATCCGGTCGGCCTTCTTCGAATTGGCCAGCACGATCCCGTCATAGCCGACCTTGACCTCAACGACTTCGGTAACCCCGTTTTTGACGCAGGCTTCGAATTCCGTCTTTTTCATCGCCCGCGAGGCGTTGGTGATATCCGGGTGTTCGACGCCCACCCCGGAGCAGAACAGCTTCATCCCGCCGCCGGTGCCCGTGGATTCAATCTTGGGGGTGCTGAATTTGGTTGTTTTTCCGAACTGCTCGGCCACGGCCGCGGAAAACGGGTAGACCGTCGAGGAGCCGACAATGGAGATGTAGTCGCGGGCGGCCAGGGCCTCAGCGGCCAGGACGCCGGAAACCAGCGAAAGGAGACAGGCGGACACCAGATGCTTTTTCATGAAATTTCCTCCACAAAGAAGTTGAAATAATAAAAATCCTGATGTGGAAAACCTTAGCCCCGGGTTATTAGCCCCGGGTTATTGCTTTGTTAATTTTTCATTTGTTTGCAACTGTTCGTTTTCCTGATGGTCCACGCTTTTCTTTTCATCCTGATTTTGCTACCCTGTACAACAGATGAGCGTCAATCAGGGGCTCGCCCCCTCAACCACCCCTTGGGAGAAAAAGCATGAGCCAGGAACAGAACACCGTGTGTCCCACCTGCAACGGCAAAAAGGAAATCGAGGGAAAATGCGAATGCAATTCGGAGTGGCGGGGGAGCCAGGTGGGCGATGACTGGCAGGACTGCCAGTGCACCCCGACCATCCCCTGTCCCACCTGCAAGGGGACCGGCGTCATCAAGGCGGCCCGCTAATCCCCCGGCAGAGGTTGCCCCTGTTCAGCGGGACCCGGGCGGACCGAGGAACAGCTCCTTGAGCTTGAGGAAATAATCGACTCCGGACCAGATCGTCACCACCACGGAGACGTAGACGATCAGCAGGCCCAGGCGATGCAGAAACGGCAGGGGCAGGAGGTCAAGGGGAAAAATCAGGGTGCCCAGGCCGATATACTGAATGATCGACTTGATCTTGCCCAGGCCGCTGGCGGAGACCACGATGCCGGTGGTGGCGGCGATGCCCCGCAACCCGGTGACAATCATCTCCCGGCAGAGGATCACCAGGGCCACCCAGGCCGGCAACCGGCCCAGCGGAATGAGCATGATCAGGGCGGTGGTGACCAGGACCTTGTCCGCCAGAGGGTCCATGAGCCGGCCAAGGACCGTCTCGCTCTTATAGCGCCGCGCAAAATAGCCGTCAACCCAGTCGCTGCATGCGGCCAGGGTAAAGACAAGCCAGGACCAGAAGGCGAACCAGGTGTTCTGCTGGCACTGGCCGCACATGAGCATGCCCGCCAGCAGCGCCGCCAGAAGGAAGCGCACGGCGGTGATGGAGTTGGGAAGGTTGAGGACGGGATTCACGACGCTCAATTCACGGTAACCAGCTTGCCCATGGTGATATTTTTGCTCAGGGACACGGGGGCGCCGGCGTTCTGCTGATAGGACCGGTAGTGCCGGATTACCCGGCGCACATATTCCTGGGTTTCGGGGATCCTGGGCAGGGGTCCGTTCTTGGCGACATTGCCGGGGCCGGCGTTGTAAGCGGCCAGGCTCAGGGTGAGGTTGCCGTCGTAGGTGTTGAGCAGCTTGCGCAGGTAGCGGGTGCCGCCGCTGATATTCTGCGCCGGATCAAAGGGGTTGCGCACCCGCAAGCTCTTTGCCGTCTCCGGCATAAGCTGCATCAGGCCCTGGGCGCCCTTGCTTGACACGGCATCGGGCGCAAAATTGGATTCGGTCCTGATGATCGCCTTGATGAGGAGCGGATCGATTTCATGGGCAAGGGCCGCCTTCCGGATGTGCTGATCGTATTTGGCGGGACTCTGGGGGCTGCCGCGCCGAGCCTGCCAGGACTGCCGAGCGGAAACGCTCCGGCCCGGCGGGGTGTTCAGCCGTTCCAGCCGGGCCTTTTTGTAGCGGCCGTCGCTGGGGGCATTGGTATAATGGCTGACCCCGTTCTTGTCCACGTACACGTAAATCTCCGCCCCTGCCTCACGCGAGGGCACGGTCAGGGCGGCAAGCAACGCCAGGCAGAGCAATAAACGGGTCATGGCAACCTCTCGGTTATTTCTGCCGTTTTTCCCAGTCGGCCAGGAACTGCTTCATCCCGATATCGGTGAGCGGATGCTTTGCCAGCTGAGCGATGACCTTGTAGGGGATGGTGGCGATCTCGGCACCGATGAGGGCTGCCTCCAGGACATGCACCGGGTTGCGCACCGAGGCGACGATGATCTCGGTATCAAAGCCGTAGTTACGGTTGATGGTCAGGATGTCGCTGATCAGGTCCATGCCGTCCTGGGAAATGTCATCAAGCCGGCCGACAAAGGGACTGACATACGTCGCGCCGGCCTTGGCCGCCAGCAAGGCCTGGGTCGCGGAAAAGACCAGGGTGACGTTGGTCTTGATCTTCTCGGCGGTCAGTTGCTTGACCGCCTTCAACCCTTCTTCGATCATCGGAATCTTGACGACAATGTTGTCGCTGAGCGCCGCAAGTTCACGGGCTTCCCGCAACATGCCCTCGGCGTCCAGGCTGACCACTTCGGCACTGACCGGTCCCGCGACGATGGCGCAGATTTCCTTCAGGATCTCGATGAACGGCTTCTGCTCTCTGGCCACCAGGGACGGATTGGTGGTCACGCCGTCCACCATGCCCATGTCCAGGCCCTTTTTGATTTCGTCGATATTGGCGGTATCAATAAAAAACTTCATTGCTCTCCTCTCTCTTTCCCAACAAACTTGTCGCAGCACGCCTCGCTGCAGAAATAATAAGTGGTGCCGTCCTGGCGCAGGCGGATCGCCTGATTTTTCGGCACCAGGGTATGGCAGACCGGGTCCTCAACGAGAACGTCCTGCACCTTGGAATCCTGCTGCATTTTACCGGACCCGCCCGCTGTTCTCCCCCGCCCGGCCGTTTTGCCGCGGCCGATCAAACTCCGCACCAGGAGCCAGGCGACAGCTCCCAGTACAGCAAGAACAGCAAAGCGAATCACCATCATAGCCTGCCCCTTTCAGGGGCGCCCGCTGCCGCCGTCATAGCTTCATTATATCGCTGGAGCCGCAAATGTCTAATAAAATTCACCTGCTGGCCAGTGCCGGAGTCGGAGAGATATTTTGCCCATGGTCAAGATCCAGCGGCCACTGTCTCCGGCCAGGCTACTTTCAGGCATAGGGGGCGGTCAGATTCGCGCAGCCGGTCCCGCAGCAACTCCTGCACGGTCCGGGCGAGGACGGGGTGGCGCAGGGTTGGCGCGATTTCGGCCAGCGGCAGAAGGACAAAAAGGCGGCGGTGAAGTTCCGGGTGGGGCAGCACCAGTCGTTCTCCCGCATAAACCAGATCGTCATACAGGAGGAGATCCAGATCCAGGGTCCGATCCTGGTATCCTGATGTTCCCCTGCCCCGTTGTCGGCCGAACTCTTTTTCCAGGACCAGGAGGCGCGCCAGAAGCTCGTCCGGCGACAGGGTCGTCCGCACCAGGCCGACACCATTGATGAACCAGTTGGGACTGGCCATCCCCACCGGTTCGCTCCGATAGGGACTCGACAGGGCAACCGCTTCAATACCTGGCTGCCGGCCAAGAGCCTGCCAGGCCCGATGAACGATCCGCAGGGAGTCGCCCAGATTGGACCCCAGACCGATATAGGCGTTTTTTCGCAAAAAACAGGCTCCGTCGCCGACCGGCGCGGGGGGCGAGGCGGCTAGAAGTCGGTAAGGCCGAGGACATCGAACATCGTATACATGCCGTTCGGCTTCCCCGCCACCCAGGCCGCGGCCAGGGCAGCGCCCCGAGCGAAGTTGTCCCGGCTGTGCGCCCGGTGGGTGATCTCGATCCGTTCCCCGGCTCCGGCGAAATACACGGTGTGCTCGCCGACAATGTCTCCGGCCCGCACCGTCTGGATACCGATCTCACGATCGGTGCGCGCACCGATCATCCCGTTGCGCTCAAACACGCCCACCTCGGCCAGGTCGCGCTTCAGGGCGCGGGCGGCCATCTCGCCGAGCTTGAGGGCGGTGCCGGAGGGGGCATCCTTCTTCATCCGGTGATGGGCTTCGACGATCTCCACGTCATAGGCATCGCCGAGGATCGCCGCGGTCTTCTCCACCAGCTTGAAGAGAACATTGACCCCCACCGCCATGTTGGGCGCCTGGACGCAGGGGAACGCCCCCCGGGCCAGGTCGCCGATCGTCCCCAGATCCTGCGGGGTCAGGCCGGTGGTACCGATGACCATGGCCCGGCCGTGCTGCGCCGCCAGCTGGACAAAGCCCATGGTCGCCTGATGAAAGGTGAAGTCGATGATCACCTCCCCCTTGTCGATCACCGCCGCAAGGCCCGGGGCAATGGCGACCCCTGCCGTACCGAATCCTCCGTTCTCGCCGACATCCCGGCCCACCGCCGGGTTGTCCGGATGCTCAAAGGCGGCGGCCAGCTCCAGGCCGGGATGGTTGTGGACCATGTAGCTGATCCGCTGGCCCATGCGGCCGGCGGCCCCGGCAACTATCACTCGTGTCATCTTATTCTGCTCCGCTTCTGATTCTCTTTGTTTATCCCGCCTCAGGCACCGGACCGGACCCGACCGGCTACAGCAGGCCGACCTCGCCCATGGCCTTTTTCAGGGTGACCAGGCTGGCGTCGTCCATGGCGGTCATCGGCAGGCGCACCTCGCCGGAACGGATTCTGCCCATCAGCTCCAGTGCCTTTTTGGCCGGCGCCGGGCTCGGGTAGCAGAACATGGCGCCCATCAGGTTGAACAATTTGTAGTGCAGCTCATTGGCCAGGGCCAGGTCGCCGGCCAGGGCGGCCTCCATCATCTTGGCCATGCCCGCCGGCTCCACGTTGGAGGTGACGGAAATGACCCCCTTGCCGCCGATGAGCACCGTGGGCATGGAGGTAAAATCGTCGCCGGACAGGACGATGAAGTCCCTGGGGCAGAGGCGGATCACCTCGCTGATCTGATTGAGACTGCCGGTGGCCTCCTTGATGCCGATGACGTTCTTCAATTCTTTGGCGCAGCGGGCCACGGTGGGCGGCAGCATGTTGGTCACCGTCCGGCCGGGCACATTGTAGAGGATGAGCGGGATGTCCACCGCCTCGGTGATCGCCTGGTAGTGGCGGAACAATCCCTCCTGGCTCGGCTTGTTGTAGTAGGGCACCACGGAGAGGACCGCGTCGGCGCCGCTGTCCTTGGCGCTTTCGGTCAGCTCGATGGCCTCGCTGGTGCTGTTGGCACCCGTGCCGGCGATGACCGGCACCCGCCCGTTCACCGCCTGAACGGTCAGTTCGATCACCCTTTTATGCTCGGCAAAATCCAGGGTGGCCGACTCGCCGGTGGTGCCGCAGGGTACGATGCCGTGCGTACCGCCGGCGATCTGGAATTCAATCAGGTCCCGCAAGCCCTGCTCATCGACCTTGCCGTCAATGAACGGTGTAACAATGGCTACGATGGCTCCCTTGATCCTGTTCATGCTCCTCCTCCTTGTTTCGCAATCGCTCTTTCCGCTCCGGGAAAGGTTAAGAAATCTAAAGTAATGCCTCGGCGGTCAAGTCGCCGCTGTAGATAATATGGGCCGGCCCCTTGAGAAAGACGTTGGCCGCGGCCGGCCCCTCCCGCAGGTCAAAGCTGATGGTCAGCCGATCGCCGCCACTGGTGATGACCTCGGCCGGCGATGAGCCCCTGCCGAGCACGGCGGCCAGCAGCGCGGCGGCGGTGGCACCGGTGCCGCAGGCCAGGGTTTCGTTTTCCACGCCCCGCTCGTAGGTCCGCACCTTCAGCACCCCGTTCTCCAGAAGCTGGACAAAATTGACGTTGGTGCCGGCGGGCATGAAATCCCGGTGAAAGCGGATCTCCCGGCCCAGGCCGCAGACATCCACCCCTTCGCAGTCATCGACAAAGAGCACCGCGTGCGGCACCCCGGTGTCCACCGAATGCAGCAGCACCGCGCCCTCGGTCAGGGTGACCCGCCGATTCAGCTGGAAATCGCGCGGCGGGGTCATCCGGACGGCGACATTGGTGTCCGCGACCTTGGCCTCGATGATCCCGGCCAGGGTGAGAAAGCGCATGTGCGCCGGGGCAATGCCCTGCATGTAGGCGAAACGGGCGGCGCAGCGCGCCCCGTTGCCGCACATCTCGGCCACCGAGCCGTCGCCGTTGAAAAACCGCCACTGGAAATCCGCCTGGTCGGAATCCTCGATCAGGATCAGGCCGTCCGCGCCGACGGAAAAACGGCGGCGGCAGACCAGCCGGGCAAACTCGCTCATCAGCTCCGGGACAATCCGCGGCTGGCGGTGATCGATCAGGATAAAATCGTTGCCGGTCCCGCTCATCTTGACAAAGGGCAGGGGCTTCTGCAGGAACTTCATGGCTGCACCCCTTCCGGAATGACCTCGCCCCTGATCAGGTCGGCGTAGCTCTCGCGGCCGCGGATCACCTGGAACCGGTCGCCCCGGACCAGGACTTCCGCGGCGCGCGGCCGGGAGTTATAGTTGGAGGACATGGAAAAGCCGTAGGCCCCGCAGCTCATGATCGCCAGCAGGTCACCCTGCCGCACCGGCGGCAGCATCCGGTCCCTGGCCATGAAATCACCGGTTTCGCAGATGGGCCCGACGATATCGACCATCTGCGGCGCGGCGTTCGTCGCGCTCACCGGGACAATCTCGTGGTAAGCGCCGTACAGGCTGGGCCGGGTCAGATCGTTCATCGCGGCATCGGCGACGACAAAACGCTTGGGCTTCTCTCCCCCGGTATTGACCTTGGTGTACTGCACCTCGGTGACCAGGATCGCCGCGTTGCCGACGATCACCCGGCCTGGCTCCAGGATCAGGGTACAGCCTGTGTCACCCAGCTCCGCCATGATCGCCTTGGCGTACTCATGGGGATGGGGCGGTTGTTCGTCGGCATAGGTGATGCCCACCCCGCCGCCGAGATCCAGGTAGCGCAGGGTGATCCCCTCGGATGCCAGACGGGCCATGAAATCCTTGAGCTTGCGCAGGGCCTCCAGGAACGGAGCAATCTGGGTGAGCTGCGAGCCGATATGGCAACTGACGCCCTGGATGCTGATGTTCGGCATGGACCGGGCCCGCAGGTAGTCGGCAAAGGCCTCGGTCACTGGGATCCCGAACTTGTTCTTGGCCAGGCCCGTGGAAATATAGGCATGGGTCTTGGGATCGACATCCGGGTTGACCCGGAAGGCCACCGGTGCCACCACCCCGAGTTCCGCCGCCACCTGCTGGACCCGGTCCAGTTCCTGGGGCGATTCGATGTTGATCATCAGGATGCCGGCCCGCAGGGCCTCCCGCAGTTCGGCCGCGGTCTTGCCCACCCCGGAATAGATGATCCGGTTGGCGGGGATGCCCGCGGTCAAAGCCCGGAACAGCTCGCCGCCCGAAACGATGTCAGCGCCGCCGCCCATCCCGGCGAACAGGTTCAGCACGGCGATGTTCGAGCAGGCCTTCACAGCAAAGCAGGTCAGGTGCGGCACATCGGCAAACCCACTGTCAAAGGCCTGGAAATGGCGGGTCAGGGTCGCTTCGCTGTACACATAAAGCGGGGTCCCGACCTGGCGGACGATGTCGCGGATCAGGACCTCTTCGCAGTGCAACTCATGATTGCGGAAGTGAAAATGATGCATGCCTCACGTCTGGTCAGATAAAATTGGTTACGTTCAGTTGCGGACCTCGACCTCCGCCGAAGGGCTGCTTTCATTGGCGGGCCGGGCGTCGTCGATGCTGGTCACCGAATAAATCCAGCTCTCCGCCTGGGGCGGATGCTGATCCTCGAACAGGTTAGCCGGGACCTTCACCTCGCCCACACGCTCCGCCCGGCTCTCACCCGGCAGCCTGCGGTAGATCCGGTATCCCTGCACCGAGTTGTCCGGCACCGCGTCCCAGATCACCTTGACCCCGGATGCCGTCCGGATGGCGTTCACCCCCTCCGGCGCCTGGCTGGCGGTCCGGTCGACGGGCACGGCGGTGACCGCTTCGGAGATGCCGCCGCCGACCTGCCCCTCGGCATAGACGGTCACGGCCTGCACCTTGTACTGATAGCTCCTGCCTGCTTCCAACCTGGTATCAGTAAAGGTGGGACCGTCTTGCAGCCCGTCAACCTGGACAAAGGGTCCGCCCGCGCTGCGGTATACCTGATACTTCACCGGCTCGCGGATGACGGACCCGTCGGGATGGGCGGTCACCGGCGACCAGCTGAGCTTTATCCCGTCACCTTCCGTCCTCGCGTTCAGTTGTTGCGGGGCGGCCGGCGGAATATTCCACAGGAAGGAAACAACGTTGGAATCCTCGCTTTCCGCCCACCAGCCGGACCGGGAACGGACCATGAACAGGAAGATATGTCCCGGCCGCAGCAGGGTGGAGGTATAGGTGGCGGTTTTCGGCTTGCCCTCGGTCACCATTCCGCCCGGGATCTGCATCGGCTCTCCGAAGGGAATGGGACAGGTCGCGCAATAGCTCTCCGCCGGCACCACCGCCCGGTACAGATCAAAATTTGTGACCTCGTCCAAATCATCGCCCCGGACCGTTTTAGCCGGATAGGTCCAGCTCAGGGTAACCCCGTGCGCATCCAGCTCGTAGTGCAGGTCGGTGATCGCCGCCGGCACGATTTCCTGGGGCGGAACCGGCATGGATTTGAAGCCGCAACCGCCGAGAACCAGCGCCAGCAGCAGCGCGCCGAGCGCGGTCATGCCCATGGCAGCACGCCGGCTGCCCGAGTATCCTTCTGCCCTCATCATGATCTCCCCCTCTGTTGTTCGAAACGCGCCAGGGCCTCTTCCACCCTGGCCCTTGCCGTGCCGCCGGCGGAAACCCGGCTGTTCACCGACCCCTCCACGGACAGCACCGCCATGACATCGGCCTCGATCAGCTCGGAAAATTCCCGCAGCTTTGCCAGGGTCAGATCCGCCAATTCCACGCCGCGCGCCTGGCAGTGCGCGACGATCCGCCCGACCACCCCGTGCGCCTGGCGAAACGGCATGTTCTTTTTCACCAGGTAATCGGCCAGGTCGGTGGCGGTCATGAAGCCGCCCCGGGTGGCCTCCTTCATCCGGTCCGTCTTGAAGGTCAGATTGGCCAGGAGTTCGGCGGTGATCGCCAGACAGGCCTTCACCGTGTCCAGGGCGTCGAACACCGGCTCCTTGTCTTCCTGCAGGTCGCGATTGTAGGTCAACGGCAAGCCCTTGACGGTCATCAAAAGGCCCATCAGGGCGCCGGTGACCCGGCCGCTCTTGCCCCGGATCAGTTCGGGGATGTCCGGGTTCTTCTTTTGCGGCATGATGGACGAGCCCGTGCAGTAGCGGTCGCCGATCTCGACGAAATCAAACTCCTTGCTGGCCCACAGGACCAGCTCCTCAGCCAGGCGGCTTAAGTGCAGCTGGATCAGGGTGCAGCAGAAGAGAAACTCCAGGGCGAAGTCGCGGTCGCCGGTGGTGTCCATGGAATTGGCGCTGATCGACGGAAAGCCAAGCTCCGCGGCCACGAATTCCCGGTCGATGGGCAGGCCGGTCCCGGCCAGGGCCGCGGCGCCGAGCGGCATGACGTTGAGGCGCCGGACACAGTCCGCCAGGCGGTCGCGGTCCCGCTCGAACATCTCCACATAGGCCAGGAGGTGGTGGGAAAGGAGCACCGGCTGCGCCCGCTGCAGGTGGGTGTAGCCGGGCATGACCGCACCGAGATAGGTCCGGGCAAGCTGGGCAAAACCGGCCTGCACCCGCTCAAGCAGCTCGATCAGACCCGCGCCCTCCTCCCGCAGATAGAGGCGCAGGTCCAGGGCCACCTGGTCGTTTCGGCTGCGGGCGGTGTGCAGCTTTTCCCCGGCCGCCCCGACCTTGTCGGTCAGGGCCTTTTCGATGTTCATGTGGATGTCTTCCAGCTCGGGCCGGAAGACAAAGGTGCCGGCCTCGATCTCGGCGAGGATCTCGGCCAGACCCTCCTCGATGGCCTTGCCCTCGGCGGCGGAAATCAGCCCCTGGCGCACCAGCATCCGGGCGTGGGCCCGGGAGCCGGCGATGTCGTGCCGGTACAGCCGGCAATCATAGTGCACCGAGGCGGTGAACCGCTCCACCGACGCCTCGGTGGCCTCGGCGAATCGGCCGCCCCACAGCTTGGCCGAGCCCTTGTCCTGCCGCTCGCTCATGGGCTACTTCCTGCTCATGGCCTGGATGCGCAGGCGCAGGCTGTTCAGTTTGATGAAGCCGGTGGCGTCGGCCTGGTTGTACACCTGGTCCTCCTCAAAAGTGGCAAAGCTCTCGTGGTACAGAGAGTTGTCCGACTTGCGGCCCACCGGCAGGCAGGTACCCTTGTACAGTTTGAGGCGGACCGTGCCGTTGACCGTCTGCTGCGCCTCGTCCATGGTCTTCTGCAAAAGGCGCATCTCCGGGGAGAACCAGAAGCCGTTGTAGATCAGCTCGGAATAGCGCGGCACCAGGGAATCGCGGATGCGCAGCACCTCGCGGTCCAGGGTGATGGTCTCCAGGTCGCGGTGCGCGCTGCGCAGGATCGTGCCGCCGGGTGTTTCGTAGACGCCGCGCGACTTCATCCCGACGAAACGGTTCTCCACCATGTCCAGGCGGCCGATGCCGTTGGCGCCGCCCAGCTGGTTGAGGCGGGTCATCATCGCCACCGGCCCCAGGGTCTCGCCGTCGATGGCCACCGGATTGCCCCCGGCAAAGGTGAGTTCCAGGTAGGTGGGCCTGTCCGGCGCCTTTTCAGGGGCGACGGTCAGCTTGAACATGTCGTCGGCCGGTTCGTTCCAGGGGTTCTCCAGGATGCCGCCCTCGAAACTGATGTGCAGCAGGTTCTCGTCGGAACTGTAGGGCTTCTCCTTGGTCACCGGCACCGGGATGTTGTGCTCCCTGGCGTAGGCGATCAGTTTGTTGCGCGAATCAAGGGTCCAGATCCGCCAGGGGGCGATGATCGTCAGCCTGGGGTTCAGGGCGAGATAGGTCAGCTCGAAGCGGACCTGGTCGTTGCCCTTGCCGGTGGCGCCGTGGCTCACCGCGTCGGCGCCTTCCTCGGCGGCGATCCGCACCTGCTCCCGGGCGATGACCGGCCGGGCCAGGGAGGTGCCCAGCAGGTAGGAACCCTCGTAGATGGCATTGGCCCGGAAGGCCGGAAAGATGTAATCGCGGACAAATTCCTCGCGCAGGTCGGAGATGATCACTTTTTCCGCGCCGGTGGCCAGGCCCTTGGCCCGCACCGCCGCCCAGTCTTCCTGCTGGCCGACATCAGCGGCAAAGGCCACCACCGGGCACTGGTATTCCTCACTAAGCCATTTGAGGATGACCGAGGTATCCAGGCCGCCCGAATAGGCCAATACAATCTTGTTCACGCTCATCGTTGATCCGTTGCGCCTCCCGGCGCCTCCTTGAGTTTCGCTTCGGACGGTTCCGACCGGCTGCTTAGCGGATAAAATGTTCCAGAATCGCCTTGTGGATATGCATCTTGTTTTCAGCCTGGTCAAAGGCCACGCTCTGCCGGCCCTCCAGCACCTCCTCGGTGATTTCCTCACCCCGGTGCGCGGGCAGGCAGTGCAGGACAACGGCCTCCCTGTTCGCGCGGGCGAGAAGTTCGCTGTTCAGCTGGTAGGCCTGAAAAACCTGCTTACGCTTTTCCTGCTCGTCCTCCTGGCCCATGGAAGCCCAAACATCGACATTGATCACGTCGGCATCGCGCACCGCCTCAGCCGGATCCGCCAGCACGGTGATCGGCCGCTGGGACCTCTGCCGCGCCGCCTCCAGCACCCGGCGGTCCGGGGCATACCCTTCGGGACAGGCCAGGGTCAACGGAAAACCGAAGACGGCCGCCGCCTCGATCCAGGAGTTAGCCATGTTGTTGCCGTCCCCCAGCCAGACGATTTTCAGTTGATCAAAGGAACCCTTCTTTTCCAGGACGGTCATCACGTCGCTGAGCACCTGGCAGGGGTGATAGAGATCGGTCAGGGCGTTGATCACCGGCACCCCGGAATAGCGGGCCAGTTCCTCCACCACATGCTGGCCGAAGGTCCGCACGACGATCGCCTGGACATAGCGGGCCAGGACGCGGGCCATGTCCTTGAGCGGCTCGCCCCGGGTCAGCTGGCAGTCCTTGGACGACATGTGGATCACCTGGCCGCCGAGACCGTACATGGCCGCCTCAAAGGAAACCCGGGTGCGGGTGGATGGCTTGTCAAACAGCATGCTGATCGTCCGGCCGGCCAGCGACTGGTGGCGGACTCCCTGGGCCGCCTCTTTTTTGAGGACCAGCGCCCGGTCGACCAGGGCGGTCAACTGGCTGCGCTCAAAATCTTTCAGGGCCAATAAATGCTTCTGCATAATCACTTGTTCGCTTCGGCTGCGGCCCGCTGGCACCAGGCATTATCCGGCTTCGGCAGCCATCCTGTTCCACGCGGACCAAAAATTTAGCTTATACAAAAAATTGGCCCACTTGCAAAGAGAATTCAAGGTTCCCGCTCTTTTCCATGCCCGCCGGACTCACCATGGGCAAAGGGGATCGGCAAGGCAAAAATCACAAGAGAAGGGCGGAGTCGGGACATCGGCCGGAGGCCTTGAACAGCCCCCGGCCCAAGCAGGAAATGTGCTCAATCGACAGGAAAGAAAAAAAACGAACGGTGGGCCGGGCTCAGGCCGCCAGGTCCGCCAGTACCGCCTTCAGCCGCTCGATCAGCGTATCGATCTCCGCGGGGGAGACCACCAGCGGGGGAACAAAGCGCAGCACCCTGTTGCCGGCGAAATTGATCAGCGTGCCCCGGGCGAACATCTCCTCGACGATCCGGGCGCCCAGGCCGATTCCCTTCTCGGTCAGCACCAGGCCGAGCAGCATGCCTCGCCCTCTGACCCCGGTGGCCAGCTCCGGAAACTGGCGGGCGACCCCAGCCAGCTGCTCCGCAAAATAGGCGCCCCGCTCCCGGACTCCGGCCAGGAAGCCGTCCGCCAGGATCAGGCGCAGCACGGCCGCGCCCGCCGCCGCGGCCACCGGGTTGCCGCCGAAGGTCGAGGCATGGGTGCCTGCGGTGAGCGAGGCGGCAATTTTGTCCGTGGTCAGCATGGCGCCGATGGGCAGACCGTTGCCCAGGGCCTTGGCCAGGGTCATGATGTCCGGGGTCACGCCCAGCTGCTCATGGGCGAACAGGGTACCGGTCCGGCCCAGGCCGGTCTGCACCTCGTCGAAGATAAGCAGGAGATTACGGCGGTCGCAAATTTCCCGGATCGCCTTGAGGTATTCCGGCTCCAACGGCCGGACCCCAGACTCGCCCTGCAGCGGTTCGCAGAGAATGGCGCAGGTCCGGTCGTTGACCAGGGCCTCGATGGCCGCCGGGTCACCGAACTCCGCATGGACAAAGCCCTGGGGCAGCGGCTCGAATCCCTGATGAAAACGGGGCTGGCCGGTGGCGGCCACCGTGGCCAGGGTTCGGCCGTGGAACGAGCCGAGCAGGGAAATCACTTCATAGCGGCCCGGGCCGCTATGAATCCGGGCCAGCTTCAGGGCCGCCTCGTTGGCCTCGGCCCCGGAGTTGGCCATGAACACCTTGTCGGCAAAGGAATTGGCGACCAGCAGTTCGGCCAGCTCGATCTGCGGAACGGTGTAAAACAGGTTGGAGACATGGAGCAGGCTGCCCGCCTGGCGTTGGATCGCCTCGGTCACCGCCGGATGGCAATGGCCCAGGGCGCAGACCGCGATCCCCGACAGAAAATCCAGGTATTCGCGCCCGTTCGCGTCCCAGAGCCGGCAGCCCTCGCCCCTGACCATGGCCGCCGGAAACCGGCTGTAGGTTCCGATAAACACCTTGTCGCCCCGCTCTTTCCACTGTGCATTGTCGTTCATTTGACGATCTCCGTACCGATCCCTTCCCGGGTGAATATCTCAAGCAATATCGCATGCTCCCTGCGGCCGTCGACGATGTGGGTCTTCTCCACCCCGCTCGCCAGCGCCTTCGTGCAACAGCGCACCTTGGGGATCATGCCGCCGGTGATCACCCCGGCATCAATGAGTCCTTCCACCTCGTTACGGCGGATCGTCGACAGGAGCTTGCCGTCCTGGTCCTTGACCCCCTCCACGTCGGTGAGCAGAATCATCTTCACCGCCTTCAGCTCCGAGGCGATGGCCCCGGCCACCAGATCCGCGTTGATATTGTAGGCCTGGCCGTCTTCGCCCACCCCCACCGGCGCGATCACCGGGATGAAGTCCCGCGCGTCCAGGGTCTGGAGGATGTCCGCGTTCACCTTGGTCACCTGGCCCACCCGGCCGAGGTCGATGAGTTCCGGCGGCCGGGCCGGGTCATCGGCCTTGACCTCCACCTTCATCTTGCTTGCCTGCACCAGGTCGCCGTCCCGGCCGGACAACCCCACCGCCCTACCGCCGCAGTGGTTGATCAGGCCGACGATCTCCTTGTTGACCTTGCCCACCAGGACCATCTCCACCACGTCCATGGTCTCGCCGTCAGTCACCCGCATGCCCTGAACATAGCTGGAGGTGATCTGCATCTTCTGCAGGAAGCGGTTGATCTGCGGGCCGCCGCCGTGCACGATCACCGGATTGATGCCGATGTACTTCATCAGGATCACATCCAGGGCGAAATTGCGCTTCAGCTCCTCATCGACCATGGCGTGGCCGCCGTACTTGATAACCACTGTTTTTTCATTGAATTCACGTAGATAGGGGAGTGACTCAATGAGCACCTTGGCCTTGGCTATGCTTTCCTTCATCTCCTTGCTCCGGCAGGTTGGGGGTTGACCGACGAAAGAACCTCTTGCAAAATTTGTTATTTTACCGTCGCCTTCCGCCCCTGTAAATACTTCTCTTGCGCACTCCCGGCCGAACCGGCACGGCGGTATCCCCTTTACATTTGGCGGGCCAGCAGGTATGATTGGTTACCATGCAAGAAATAAACCTGAAATAAGGTTTTGCTTATTTTTTTACCGGGGTGCCTTATGAAATTTTCGCCGTGTTTCACTGTCTTATTCGGCCTGGCGCTGCTTACCTGCTGGCTGCCGGGATCGGCCCTCGCAGCCGGCCCCGTGAGCAAATCGTCGGCACCCATCAACATCGAGGCCGACCGCATGGTTTCCCAGGAAAAGGACAACTCGGTCGTTTTTTCAGGTAACGTCGATGCCCGCCAGGGAGACCTGATGATCCGAACCGACCAGATGACCGTCTTTTACACCGGTGACGGCAAAAGCGGAGGGGAAGGGTCCAGCCAGGTCAACAAACTGATCTGCATCGGCAACGTCCAGATCTCCCAGGGATCCTGGCTGGGCACCGGCCAGCGCATGGACTACTATGCGCAAAACCGCAAGGTCATCCTCTCCGGCGACGCCAAGGCGTGGCAGGGACAGAACATGGTCTCCGGCAAGACCATCACCTATTTTCTGGACGAGGGCCGCTCCATCGTCGAGGCGCCGGATGCTGCGTCGGGATCGGGGCAGCAGGGCAAGGGCGGCAAACCGGGCAGGGTCAAGGCCGTAATCCAGGCCAAGGACAAGGCGCAATAAGATGAACACCGAACCCGCCGTCCTCGAAACCAAGGGCCTCATCAAGGAATACCGGAACCGCCGGGTGGTTGACCAGATCAACCTCCAGGTGCGGAGCGGCATGGTGGTGGGCCTGCTCGGGCCGAACGGCGCAGGCAAGACCACCACTTTTTATTCCATGGTCGGCTTCATCCGGCCGGACGGCGGCCACATCTACCTCAACCGGGAAGACATCACCGACCTGCCCATCCATCAGCGGGCCCGGCAGGGAATCACCTACCTGGCCCAGGAACCCTCCGTGTTCAAGAAGCTGACCGTGGAGGAGAATGTGCGTATCGTCCTGGAACCGCTGGGCATCCCGGAGAATGAAATCACCACCATCATCCGCGAATTGATGGCGGAGCTGAAGATCGAGCACCTGGCCGCCAACAAGGGGCACGCCCTGTCCGGCGGCGAACGGCGAAGGGTGGAAATCATGCGCGCCCTGGCCACCCGACCCCGCTTCATTCTTCTCGACGAGCCCTTTGCCGGGGTTGACCCCCTGTCGGTGGCCGACCTCCAGCAGATCATCCGGGAGCTGAAGGAGAAGGGGCTGGGCATCCTGATCTCCGACCACAATGTCCGCGAAACCCTGCAAGTCTGCGACTTCGCCTATATCGTCAACAACGGCCAGATCCTCACCAGCGGCGCCGCCGACGACATCGTGGTCAGCGAGGTTGCCCGCAAGATGTACCTGGGCGACAATTTCACCATGTAGCAGCGGCATGACCCGATCTTCCTCCCCATCCATCCCAACTCGACGCGGCCCGGCCGGACAGCCTGGGCGACCGTCGCGCCGGAGGGGCTGACATGGCCCTGGAACTCCGCCAGCAGCTCAAGCTTGCCCAGAAGCTGGTAATGACGCCGCAGCTGCGGCAGGCGATCAAGCTCCTCCAGCTCAACCGTCTGGAGCTGACCGAGGCCCTCCAGGCCGAGATCGAGCAGAACCCTCTGCTGGAAGAGGCCAGCGAGGATACGAACCAACTGGGCACCGTTTCCGACACCCTGGCCGCCGAAGAGCCGAGGGAGCCCGCGGAAGCGGTGGTGACCACCCCGGTTTCCGGAGAAACCCCGGCGGGACTTGCGGAAATCAACTGGGACGACTACAGCAACACCTTTGACACCGACCTCTCCTTTGCCCGGGAGACCCCGCCGGCAGACGCGCCGTCCCAGTTCGATTTCATCTCCATCCAGCCCGGTCTCTCGGCGCACATGCAGTGGCAGCTGACCGATCTCGACCTGAATGACCAGGAAACCGACGTGGCGATGTTCATCATCGGCAATCTGGACCGGCACGGCTTCCTGCGGGCGGAGGTCGCCGAGATCTGCGCCGGTACCGGCTGCAGCCCGGAAACGGCGGAAAAGGTGCTCGCCCAGATCCAGGGACTCGACCCGCCGGGCATCGCGGCCCGCAGCATCCAGGAGTCGCTGCTCCTGCAGCTCAAGCGCCGGGATCTGGGTGATTCCCTTGCCTACCGCATTATCCGGGACCACATGCCGCTCCTGGAGGCCCGCAACTATGCGCTCATCGCCCGCCTGACCGGGGCGACCGTG
>QZJD01000018.1 GCA_003604995.1 Desulfobulbus sp.
TCATCACTTTCAACTCGTCACTTTCAACTCATCACTTTCAACTCGTCACTTTCAACTCATCACTTTCAACTCGTCACTTTCAACTCATCACTTTCAACTTGTCACTTTCAACTCATCACTTTCAACTTGTCACTTCCAATTCCTACATAGGCACCAGCGGGAGATAAACCGGTTCCCAGCGCATCCTGCGGATCAGCTCGTGCAGACGGGTCGGATCGTTGTTGTGCTGGAAGGAGGAAAAGGCGCAGGGCCTGCTCACCCCCAGCTTGATCGCGGTCTCGCCCACCGCCTGCGCCACTTTCAGGCTGACCTCGCCGAGCAGGGTCACCTCGGGCATCAAACAGCCCGCCGCAAGGTCCGGGCCGCTCAGGCAGCCGGCCACCGCCCTGGCCGCGGCGGTGAAAAACTCCGGCAACACCTCGCGGGCGCCCGAAGCCAGCACCCCCTGACCGACACCCGGAAAGACAAAGACATTGTTGCACTGGCCGATCCGGTATGAAGTATTGTTGTGGAGCACCGGCGGAAACGGCGAGCCGGTACCCACGAGACAGCGGCCGCCGGTCCAGCGGTAAAGATCCTCAGGGACCGCCTCGGCCATGGATGTGGGGTTGGACAGGGGCATGATCACCGGCCGCTCCGTATGGCTGAGCATGGACTCCACTATTTCCCGGGTAAAGCAGCCTGCCTGTCCGGAAGTTCCGATCAGCACGGTTACCCCGGCATGCTTGACCACCTCGGCCAACTGCACGTCCCGCTCCTCTTTCAGCCAGGGAAGAGCGGCCGGATCCTTGGCGAATTTCCGCTTATAGGGAAGGATATCCGGGTCCGCAAGGATCAGGCCGCGCGAATCCAGGGTCAGTATCCGGGCCCGGGCCTCCTTGGCCGGCATGCCCTCCTCGCGCAGCACCGTCTCGATCTGCTCGGCAATGCCGATTCCGCCTGCCCCGGCGCCGTGGATCAGGAAGACCTGGTCGCGGAGCCTCTCCTTCTTGATCTTCATGGCGGCGAGAATTCCGGCCAGGGCAACCGCGCCGGTCCCCTGGATATCATCGTTGAACGAAATCAGGTCATGGAGATAGGCGTCACGGATGGCAAAGGCATTCTGCTTGGAAAAATCCTCCCACTGGCAGAGGGCGTTGGGAAAGACATTGCGGAAGGCCCGGGCAAAACGCTGGACAAAGTTGATATAGTCATCCCCGGTGAGCCGGCGGTGCCGCCAGCCCAGGTATTCATCATCGCTGAGCAGGGTTTCGTTGTTGGTGCCTACGTCCAGGGAAATCGGCAGGCAGTGCCAGGGCGCGATGCCGGCGCCTTGGGTGTAAAGCATCAGCTTGCCCAGACAGATGGCGATCCCGCCGGCACCCTGGTCGCCGATCCCCAGAATGCCCTGGTTGTCGGTCACCACCGCAACCCGGATGTCCCGGTGCAGAAAGCGACGGAGCACGTCCTCGGCCCGGTCGATGTTACCCGGGTAGAAGTGCAAGCCGTTGGCAGTGCGAAACATGGAGGAATAGTGCTGGCAGGCCAGCCCCACCGTGGGCGTATAGATGATGGACATGTAGCGGGCGATGTCGCTCTTGATCAGGGCGTGGGCCAGGGTCACGTTGCGGTCAAAAAGGGAACGGATGTAGATATAGCGTTCGATGTCATCCTGCTTGTTCTCCACCTTGAGCCGGCTGTTGACGATCTGCTGCTCAAAGGAGCGGGCCGATGGCGGAAACATGCCGGTCAGGCCGAGGCGGTCACGTTCTTCCAGGGTAAAGGCGGTCCCCTTGTTGATAAAGCTGTTGCCGGCAACACTGGTCCCGCTGCAGTAGACATACAGCTCTCTGGTATTGCCGTACTCATCGAATTTCAGCACATAGGAATGACCGCTCATGATCGCCGCCTCCGGATAGGTTATGCATTGACGCAGGACAGGAGAACTTTGTATAGAATGATGAATATGAGTATTCTAGCATCTTATCCCGAATGGAAGCAATGACCGCTTGGCAAAAACTTCTGCAAAGCAGCATTACCCGTGCCGATCAGCTCGAAGGAATCCCCGGGGCCGATCAGGAGGCGATTGCCGAGGTTGCCCGGGTCTACCCCATGCGGATCAACCCTTACTACCTGCAACTGCTGCGCCGGACAGGCGCGCCCCTCCTGCGCCAGGCCGTTCCCGACCCCAGGGAGCTGGACGACGCGGTGGGCATGGCCGACCCCCTGGACGAAGAAAACCTGAGCCCGGTGCCCAATCTGGTGCACAAGTATCCGGACCGGGTCCTGTTCCTCGTCTCAAGCCAATGCGCCATGTACTGCCGCTTCTGCACCCGCAAGCGCAAGGTTGGCCGGCCCGAGATGGCGATCAGCGACGACACCGTCCGGATGGGCCTCGCCTATATTGCCGGCAATCCGGCGATCAGAGAGGTCCTCCTCTCGGGCGGCGACCCCCTGCTGCTCAGCGACCGCCGCCTGGAGGGTATCCTGGCGGGGCTGCGCCGCATTCCGCACGTCGAGGTGATCCGGATCGGAAGCCGGGTGCCGTGCACCCTGCCCATGCGGGTAACGAAAGGGCTGGTCCGGATGCTGCGCCGCTACCATCCGCTCTATCTCAACACCCACTTCAACCATCCGGCGGAAATCACCCCGGAAGCGGAACTTGCCTGCAACCGGCTGGCCGAGGCCGGCATTCCGCTGGGCTGCCAGACGGTTTTGCTGCGCGGGGTCAACGACGATCCGGAGGTCATCCGGGAACTGTTCTGCCGTCTCCTGCAAATCCGCGTAAAGCCCTATTACCTTTTTCAGGCCGACCTTACCCGGGGCACCGAGCATTTTCGAACCCCGGTGGCTGAGGGGATCTCCATCATGCGCCATCTGATCGGCCGGGTCTCGGGCATGGCGATACCGACCTTTGCCCTGGATGCGCCGGGCGGCGGCGGCAAGATTCCCCTGACCCCGGACTATATCCGTTCCCTGGATGACAACGCCCTGG
The DNA here is from genome assembly GCA_003604995.1 of Desulfobulbus sp. Taxonomy (GTDB): domain Bacteria; phylum Desulfobacterota; class Desulfobulbia; order Desulfobulbales; family Desulfobulbaceae; genus UBA10518. The sequence goes on from QZJD01000018.1 coordinate 2,975, forward strand.
AATTCTGGACCCGGCACGGTCTGCCCTGCTCCTACCCCAACCCGCTGCCGACCGGCAAAAAGACAATGGCAACGGGACTGCTCTCCCGTGACTGACCAAGCATCGCGACAGATTGTCATTGAAGAAGATGCTGTCCGGGGTATAATCACACCCAATAGAGCCTCTTTCAAAATGAACGACGTCGCGAGATCGAGCAAAAAATTTTCTGGGCAAGGATGAGTTGTGAAATCGCCCGGAAGCGTAGCAGCGATACAGTGAGGACGATTTCACAAGGAAGACGCCGTCCAGGAGATTTTGAGCCGATCGGAGCAGGTGGTCATTTTGAAAGAGGCTCAAAAGCCCCAACACCAGGAAGGCGCTATACAACGGCAAACCATGAAAAAACACCGCTTCTCAGCTTCCCTCCTCCTCGGCATTTTTCTTGCGATTTTCTTCCCTAACCCTGTCCAGGCGGCGGAAACATGCGCCACCCTGCTCACCGGCCGGTGCGAAACCTGCCATTATCTGACCAGGGTCTGCGAAAAGGTTGCGCAAAAAAAAGGAAAATGGTCCTGGAAGCGGACGGTTAAAAATATGGTCCGGCAGGGTGCAAAACTCAATTCGGCGGAACAGGACCGGCTGGTGGTCTGCTTGAGCGAACCGGCCCCGGAGGTCAAAACCCTCTGCAATCAGTCCAAGTAATCCGCCGCCCTGCTCAGGGTAGGTATTGATCGGTCAGAGCGGAGATATGCCGGTTGGCGGCGCTTCCCCGCGGCTCACTCGTTGTTGTTTCCCCGAGCCGCACCGGCGGCGTTTTGCAGAATTTCCCGAATGTCGCGGGCCGGGCCGTTTTCCAGAAGGATTACATGGCAGACATTACAATCCTGGCTGATCGCCCTGCCGTCCTCCGATCGGAGGGAGTCGTTGTGGCAGCGGTAACAGCCGCTCCCTTCGGCCTGGTGACAGGTAAAGCTCTGGTAGGTCCGCCAGCTGATATTCATTTCCGGAAAGACATTCTCCAGATACGCCTGCTGGGCGCCCAGAACCGCCTCTTTCAGTAACTCCTCCCGGCCGGAAACCAGGTCGGGATAGTTTTGCCGGTACCAGTCCATAAGTTCCTGGGCAATGCCCCGGGTGGCCGTCTCCTGGGACGGATATTCCCTGGTAATCGCGGCCAGGGCCTGTCGCTTGATATAGGGGATCTCCGGCGGGATGGCGCCGGTAACCAGCTTTGCATCCAGAGCCGGTCCGGCATCGAGAAAAACATGGGTCGGCCGATTATGGCAGTCCATGCAATCCATAAGCCGTTCTTTCTGCTCCACCGGTTCCTGAGTTTCTCCCTGGCGTCGGTAGACTGTTTTCCGCCCTTCCGGACCCTCCAGGGTTACCCGGGCGATATAATTTCGATCCCTGGAGGCCAGATAGGTGACCCGGTGATCTTCCGAGACATGCCAGTGGATGCCCTGGGCCTGGCGACCGCTGTAGCCGCCCGAACCGATCCGCATCACCAGGACCGTCTGGAGATGGGTGTTCTGCTCATCCTCCTGAAAGGTATCCTTCACATAAAGTTTGTCGCCGTGAAAGACTTCCGGCCGGTGGCAGCCTTCGCAGGTAGCCCGTTCCGGACGCAATGCATCAATGGGGGTGGCAATCGGCCGCTCGTAGCTATCAAGCAGCACCGCAAACAATTGGCGCGCCCCGGAAAATTTTGCCTTGGTGAACCATTCCGAGCCGGCGCCGATGTGACATTTGACGCAGGGCACCTGGGAGTGGGCGGAATTTTTGTAGGTTACATATTCCGGCTCCATGACCCTGTGGCAGAATTGGGCGCAGAACCCGACGGATTCGGTATAATGGAAGCCGGTATAGGTTACCACTCCGACGATCACCAGGGTAAGGAAGGTCAGCAGGGCGGTGATGAAGATCAGTTTGCGGATCCGGGTGAAGTGCCCCGGCCTGGCCAGTTCTTCCTTGATGTACTCCACGGTGAGCCGGCCGATATCCTCTTTTTTCCCGCAAAAAAGCGCGCCGCCGATGACCAGGAGCAGACTGAGGACAAAGAGCGGCCCCATGACCAGGTAAATAAGAAATCCGAAATAGGGGTTCTGGACCACCCCCTGCATGTCCAGCAGGATAGAAATCGCCAGGACCGGCAGGAGGACCCCGGCCATGATCCCGCCCAGCAGCGAACAGCGGCTGCGGGTAAAAAAGTTGATCAGTCCCGTCACAAACGTCCTCGAATCCTGTGCCAAAATCAAACTCCTCTTGCAAGTCTGGATAACCGCGCAGCACGCCAACGCACTGAGCATCCCCCCCCCCGGCGGTTGCCACTCTGCTCCGGAACGGCGAAGTCCGGTCTCACATGATTGCGCCGGCGACTTCCCCTAAATCCTCAACGTCTTCTTATCCCAGGTCTCCACCTCACACGCCGGGGCATCCTCCGCGGCCGAGGCAATTTCCCCCCCCTCCTGCTCGAGCCTCTTTTTGGCGGTGCAGGTATAGATAATTTCCATCTCTTCATGATCCAACGTTTCGTTGATCAAGAGCATCTCCGCAAGATGCCTGAGAAAATCCATCTCCCTCTTCAGTATCTCCCTGGCCTCGGCATAACACTCCTCGATCAGTTTTTTTACCTCCCGATCGATCAGCCGGGCGGTTTCCTCACTGTAGTTCGTGCTCTTCACCTGTTCGCCGAGAAACCCTCCCACGTCGCACGCATAGGCCATGGGCCCGATCTCGCTGTCCATGCCCCACTTACAGACCATCTTGGTGGCGATGTCAATGGCCTGCTGGAAATCATCCTCGGCACCGGTGGTCTGCTGGTTGAGGGCGATCTCCTCCGCAACCCGGCCCCCGAGGAAAATGGTGATCCGGCTGCGCAGATACTCCCGGGAATACGAATGCCGATCCTGCAGCGGAAGCTGCATCGTATGCCCCAGGGCCCTTCCCCTGGGGATGATGCTGATTTTGTGGATCGGATCGGTTTCCGGCAGGAAGCGGGTAAGTACCGCATGCCCGGCTTCATGGAAGGCCATGGTCTGCCGGTCCTTTTCGTTGATGACCATGCCCTTGCGCTCGATGCCCATCAGGATCCGGTCCTTGGCCACGTCAAAATCGTTGTTGTCGATGCTCTTTTTGTTGGTCCGGCCGGCGATGATCGCCGCCTCGTTGACCAGGCTGGCCAGTTCAGCGCCGGTGAAGCCGGGGGTGCCGCGGGCGATGTTTTCCAGATCCACGTCAGGGCTGAGAGGCACCTTGCGGGCGTAGACCTTGAGGATCTCAAGCCGTCCCTTCACATCCGGCGGCAGGATGCTGATCTGCCGGTCGAAACGGCCCGGCCGCAGCAGGGCCGGGTCAAGGATATCCGGGCGGTTGGTGGCGGCCAGAATAATGATCGTTTCATCGGAGGCAAAGCCGTCCATTTCCACCAGAAGGGCATTCAGGGTCTGGCCCCGTTCGTCCTGGCCGGCCGATGAGCCGCCCGCGGCCCGGTGGCCGCCCACCGCATCGATTTCGTCAATGAAGATTATGCAGGGCGCGTGCTTCTTGGCCTCCCGGAACAGGTCCCTGACCCGCGAGGCGCCGACCCCGACAAACATTTCCACAAAATCCGAGCCGCTGATGCTGTAAAACGGCACACCGGCCTCGCCGGCGATGGCCTTGGCCAGCAGGGTCTTGCCGGTGCCGGGCGGGCCCTGAAACAGAATGCCCCGGGGAATAACCGCACCGAGCTTGCTGTACTTTTTCGGCTTCTGCAGAAAATCAATGATCTCAACCAGCTCCTCCTTGGCCTCGGGCACCCCCGCCACGTCGCGGAAGGTGATGGTCGCGGTGCTGGGCGCGAATCTGTAGTTCTTCTCCTTGTCGTCCTCCTCGTCATTCCCTCTGCTGACCTGCCGACTGGCCAGAAAATACCAGGCGAGCATGACGAGAAATACCGGAAGCACCACGCTCAGCAGATTCCAGACCGGGGAGGGGCGATCGTTCTCGCCGCGGACCACTACGTTTTTTTCGAGCAACCGGGGAACGAGGGCCGGGACATCCGGGGCATAGGTGGAGAATTCCCGGCCGAAATTGTCCCGCAGCCGGATGTTACCGCCCTTGAAGTGGACTTCGGCGATCTCATTGTTGTCGAGGCTGGTGAGGAACTCGTTGAAGCTGATCGGCGGCTGCTTATGCTCCATCCGCCAGAACAGGAAAATGATCCCGCCGAGAAGGCCGACCAGCACCAGCAGATAGAGACTACGGATAAATGCGATCACATCCTCACCTTCCCGACATAGCAGCACCCCGCGGGTGATTCATCATCCGGGCAGACCCTTCGGCCGCGCGGATTTCAGGTCATGCGCCCAACCCTACCCTACTGTGCCCTGTGCGCCGGGCCATGTCAAGGATATAACGTTGAAAACCCGCATGAACAGGGGAAAGACGCGGAGAAATTCCGGCCAGCCGTCCCCCTCCGGCTCAGACGACAATGGCATCATGCAGACAGGCGCCGGCCGGAATGCGGGCGCCGTCCCAAACCACGCAGTTATGCAGGGTGACGCCGGAAGCGATCTCCGCCCGGCCGATGCAGCCCCAGCCTGAGAACCGAGTCCCCTCGGCGATCACCGCCTCGGGACTGATCAGCCAGGAGCCGGCCGGCCGGGAAAGAGGCATTGGATAGCACTGTTTTCCGGTGAGCAGCTCCTCGTGCAGCCCCAGATAGTCCTCCGGGGTACCGATGTCCCGCCAGAAGCAACCATCAACCCGGACATACCCGATCCGTCCCCCTTTCCGGCATAACTCTTCGTACAAATCGATAATATGGACAAAACGACCCGCCGGGATTTGCGCAATGATTTCCGGGTTGACCACCTGGATGCCGGTATAGGCAAGCAGGTTCGCCGCGCCGTCGGGGGCGGGCCGGAAGGAAAGAATATCAGTTTCGTCGACCTGCACGCTATTGAAGCGAGGAAGGTCATGGAGGGCCATGGTGATCGCGTTACCGCTCTCCAGGTGCCGGCGGTAGAGAGCGGCGACATCGACCGTATGGAGGATATCTCCGTTCATAACCAGCAGCGGCTCGTCGGCAAGATGGGGCAAGGCCTCGCGCAGGCTGCCGCCGGTACCGAGAATGACCGGCTCCTCCTGGAAGAGCACATCCGGCTGAGGAGCAAGAATACGGGCGATCATCTCCCGGAGATGGTGCCCGTTGACCACCAGACGATCCACCCCGGCGCTCCGCAGCATTTCGATCAGCACCAGGAGCAGGGGACGGTTGAGCACCGGGAACAGCGGTTTCGGCCGGAGAAGCGTATAGGGCCGCAGCCGGGTACCGAAACCCGCCGCCAGCAGCATCACCTGCATGCCCGCCTCCCCTGTTGAACTTTTGCCGGCACCCTCATCTTTCCCTTGCACCTCCCGTCGATTTTGCGATAGACTGCCATTTTGCCCGGACAGTGTCCAGAACTATTACCCTCAGTGCGGATTTTCAAACGGAATGATATCTCTACTCGATTACGGAGCCGGCAACGTCAGGTCGGTGATCAATGCCCTGGAACGCCTGGGCGAGAGCGTCCGGATCGTCGGCAGCCCCGACGACATCGCCAAGGCTGAGCGCCTGGTATTCCCCGGCGTGGGCAGCTTTGGTTCGATGATGCACATCCTCCGGGAAAAGCGGTTCATCGAGCCGCTGAGCGCCTATCTCCATTCCGGCAAACCCTTTTTCGGGATCTGCCTGGGACTGCACGCCCTGTTCGCGGGCAGCGAGGAGGCGCCGGGCGTCACCGGACTCGCGATTCTGCCGGGCGAGGTCCGGCGGTTCACCACCAGCCTGGCCGTCCCGCACATCGGGTGGAACGGCATCAAGGTCCGGCAGCCGTCCCGGCTCTTCAACGACCTGCGGGGCGATGAAAAATTCTATTTTGTCCACTCCTATCATGTCGTGCCGGAGGCAGCCGGGGATGTGCTCACCGCCACGGATTACGGCTATGAATTCGTGTCCGCCGTCCAGCGCGGCAACATCACCGCAACCCAGTTCCATCCGGAAAAAAGCGGCAAGGCCGGTCTGCGCCTGCTGGAAAATTTCCTGGCCGCGACCAGGGAAAAGGTGGTTCCGCGGCACTGCCCCCGGCAAACCGTACTCGCCAAGCGGATCATCGCCTGCCTCGATGTCCGGACCAACGACCGGGGCGACCTGGTGGTGACCAAGGGCGACCAGTACGATGTGCGCGAAAACGGCAATGTCCGCAACCTGGGCAAGCCGGTGCAGCTGGCGGGCCGCTACTACGAGGATGGCGCCGACGAGATCACCTTTCTCAACATCACCGGCTTCCGCGATTTTCCGCTCAAGGACCTGCCCATGCTCGACGTACTCGAGCAAACCTCGAAAAACGTCTTTGTCCCGCTGACGATCGGCGGCGGCATCCGCGATTATACCGACAAGGACGGCCGCTACTATTCCGCTCTGCAGGTGGCGACCGAGTATTTCCGCTCCGGGGCCGACAAGATCTCCATCGGCAGCGACGCGGTCCTCATCGTGGAAGAGGTGCTGAAAAGCGGCAAGGCCACGGGGCTGAGCTCCATCGAACAGATCGCGCGGGTCTACGGCAACCAGGCGGTGGTGATCTCCGTCGATCCCCGGCGGGTCTATGTCGCCTCACCGGACGAGGTGCCGCACCGGACCATCGCCACCGCCTTCCCCGGCCCGAACGGCGAGCGCTACTGCTGGTACCAGTGCACGATCAAGGGCGGCCGTGAAGGGCGGGACCTGGATGCGGTCACCCTGGCGGTGCTCTGCGAACAGCTGGGTGCGGGCGAGATTCTTCTCAACTGCATCGACCGCGACGGCACCAACTCCGGTTTTGACCTGGAGCTGATCAACGCGGTGAAGAATGCGGTGACCATTCCGGTCATCGCCTCCAGCGGCGCCGGCAAGGCGGATCATTTCCTCGAGGTGTTCACCGCCACCGAGGCGGAGGCGGCCCTGGCCGCCGGGATTTTTCACCGCCGCGAAGTGGCCATCGTCGAGGTGAAAGACCATCTGGCCGCCAGCAGCGTGGAAGTTCGCCGATCCTGAGTGTCCACAGCTGGCCACTCTTCATTCCTGAGTTTGACGGAGCATTGTGGCCGAGCAGCAACCAGAAAACAGCATCCCCCCGGCCAGGAAAGCGCTTTTCGCCGCCCTGACCGCCACGATGGCGCTGCTGGCGGCTCTCATCCTGGGAGAAATTGCCGCTCGCCTCTTCTTCAGGGGCGGCGCCATCCCCGCGCCGCCCCCGGCGCGGGAGATCAATCCCTACCGCGCTAATCCCTATATCGTCAACATGCGGCCGTATCTCTATTTTCATATTCCCGGCGCGCACTACTTTCAGAAGATCGGCGGACAACAAAACGAGTACCGGATCAACTCCATGGGATTCCGGGGCCCGGAAATTCCGCCCCTGCCACGGCCCGGAACAAGACGGCTTCTGGTCCTCGGCGACTCCATTGTCGAAGGACATGGCGTTCGCTTCACAGAAACCCTTTCCCACCATCTGGGAAAAAAATTGGCTCCTCACCGGTGGGAAGTGATCAATCTCGGCGTCCAGGGTGCAAGCCCCCTGTATTATGCGGCGAACCTGGAACGCTATCTCTTTCTGCGACCCGATGCGATCCTGATCCTGCTCCATGAAAACGACCTGCGGGACGATGAACTCCGCGCAAAGTCGTACTTTTCCTCTCCCCTGCTCGGTGACCGAGCCGGCCTGTATTCAGGTGGCGAAATCCACTCGCCGGCAGCCGCCTCAAAGCTCTACCCCCTGCTGGCAAACACCTGGCGGACTTTTTTTCCGTCGCCCCTCGAAAAAATAATCGCCGTTGATGCGGGCGCAACCGACAAGAGCACCAACAACGCAGCCCGCCGCGCCCCTTCCTTTTCGATACCCCCTGAAAAATTCGCCGAACGCTGGGCGATGAGCAGCGCCTATCTTGCCTATCTGCTCGATTCATTGCGGCGCCGCGAGGTCACCGTGCTCGTTTCCTCCCTCAGCACCGTCACCCTCGCCTTTCCCGCCCTGCCCCACTATGCCGCATTCAGCGCGAAATTTGATAACCAGGTCAAGGACTGGGCGACCGGCAACAAGATTCCGCACCTGTCCCTCATCCCGACCATGAAGCAGGCCCTGGCTGATCACCGCCTGAAGGAAGTCCTGATCGTTAACGATTACCATCCCACCGCAATGACCCATGAGCGGCTTGCCGAGGCCCTGCATCCTTTCCTGCTCGCGAACCTGCCAGCGGCAAACGGGACCGGTTCCGGCAGGGCGGAGTGATGCAAGCCCCTCTTCCCGGCACACCGCGAACTCCCCATAAAGCCCTTCCCCGGCGCACCAAACAAAAAAGGAGCCTGCTGCCGGACGGCAGCAAGCTCCTTTTGATCATCACAACAACTTCAGGATGTGATTCGGTCGCTCACATCGGTTCATCATGGCAGAGGTCGCAGTCCTGGCGAATGACCTTGCCCACTTTGGTCTGATGCTCGTCGTCATGGCAACGGAAACAGCCGTAGCCGTCCGCCTCATCCTGATGGCCGAGGTGCTCCCGGTAGGTGCCCCAGGTAATTTTCATCTCCGGCCAGATGTTGTTCATGTAGGTCTCCAGGAGGAACTGACCGGCCATGACCAACAATTCGCCCTTCTCCGTCGCATAGGCATTGCCGTTGCGCTGAGCCTGCAGTTCGATCAGGGTCTTGATCATCTCCTCCCGGGCCTGTTCGCGTGAAGGATAGTCCTTTTTCAGGACGATGATGCTGTCCTCGCGGATACCGGGCAGGGCCTGATCGATCCGCCCGCTGAGCAGACCGAAATCTACCCGTTCCTCCAGCCGGTCATAGACATGGGTGGGCCGATTGTGACAGTCGATACAGTCCATGGTCCGCCACTCACCCGCCGTCTCGCCCTCTTCCGGCTCGGCGCCCTCCTTGACGAATTCCTCGGTTACCCCGTCGGGATGGGTAACCTTCACCGTACCGATGGAGGTCCGTTTCCTGTTGAGGGGCTGGTACTCTACCTTGACATTGTTGCTCACGTGCCAGTGGATCCCCTCAAAGGCGTCGGTTTTGGGATTGCGACCGCCGATATGCAGGGCGATTTCCTGAACATCCGGTGCCTCCTGATTGCTGTTGGAGAACCGGGTAAAGGTCTTGATCTTTTTGCCGTGGAATTTCTCCGGCCAGTGGCATTGCTCGCAGGTATCGCGGGCCGGCCGGAGATGCTCCACCGGCGAGGGAATCGGCCGGCTGAAATCGCCGGTCATCACCGCGGCCACCTGGCGCAACCCGGAAATTTTCGCCTTTACGAACCAGGAAACACCGGGTCCGATATGGCATTCCACGCACCGGATCTTGGCGTGCGCGGAACGGGTGTATGCGGTGTACTCCGGCGCCATGACCGTATGGCAGAGCTTGCCGCAGAAATAGGGAGAATCGGTGAAATGATAGCCCTCATAGCCGATGATGACCAGAATGGAAGCGTTCATCACGGTCAGGGCCAGAAAACCGATCATGTATTTGCGATGCCTGGCATTGCTCAGATCGATGCACAGCGCCCTGTCCGTCAGTTCCGCGCCGAGGGAATCCTTCAGCCAGTGACGGCTGTGGATATAGCAGGCCAGAGGAATGATGAGCAGGCCCAGGATCATGAACCCGGGCAAAATCATGTAGCAGAGTGCCGCAAAGTAGGGATTATCAACCAGGCCAAGCAGATCCAGGGCCAGGCCGATCATCATCAGGACAATGCTCACGGTGGTCGTGGCCACGCCAATGAGCCCCAACGGTGTGCGCCACATGGACCACAAACAGTTTTCCCAGAGACCGCGGGGCGGAATTGACGGCGGGGGTACCAGACCACCGCCGGGATTGTTTTCTTCGGTCGGATTACTCATCTGTCTTCTTTCCTCCTGTTTTGTTCTGAACCAGTGATCCCATCTTGTCGCTTGCTTCTCGAACCTTCAACAACAGTTCCAGGAGTTCCTCCTCCTGGTTTTTTTCGCATTGATCTATGCCCAGTTGGGTATAATTCATGATCCCGTTCAACGAGTTGCTGAAGCTGTTCAGCTCCTGCGGAGTAAAGGAAAAACGGCCGCGCCCGTCCTCGTTTTTGCCGGCGGCGGCGCTTCCTTCCACTATCAACTCGTTGATCTTGACCGTCAGGTCGGCGATTTCCCGGCAGGCCTTTTCATCCACGGGCAAGGGTTCCCGCAGGCTCGGTTGCCGCAGGGCCTGAACCAGAGATATCAACGGCATCAACGCCTTCTGATATAAAAACAGCACGAGCAGAGAGGCACTCGCAATAATCAGGGTCAGGGCGCCGATGGCCAGTCCCTGAAACCTGATGAGCCGGGTTTTCATCTGACTGGTCAGCACCCGGTGAAACTGCGTGAGATTATCCGCCAGGGATCGGAGCTGGTCATGCAGCTGCAAGACCAGTTGACCGTCCTCCGGATTTTGGCCGACCTTTCTCGCCAGCAGGGCCATGCCCGGCAAATCCACCTGATTGATCAACGCCAGCTTGTATTCTCCCGGAACAAGGGGGTTTTCAAGGAGGCGGTTCAGATCGGTGTTCAGGGCGTCTATCCTGCCGGCAACATCATCGACATCTCCGGCGGTCCCGGTAAGCATGGACCTGGTGAGCAATTCCCTGAGGGTATCAAACCGGAAAAGTATTTTCTCCCCTTGATAGATAATCGTATCGTAGTCATGCGTAAATCGGTACTGCAACAGGCCAAGGACGACGACCAGGCCAAGAAGAGCCCCCACCGCGCAAAAAACAGTGAACAATATCTTTCGCAACGAAACCATCACCGTCATGCTCGCATAAAAAACGAGACTGGTGCCGGCAATCTCTGTACTTTGTCGCAGCGGCGCATGCTCAGGGTTTTCTCATTTTGCACGATTATCATAGTTGATGGACATGTAACAACTCGTCATACCCGCGAAGGCGGCTATCCAGTACCTTGACAACCAGTTGAAAATACTGGATTCCCGTTTTCACGGGAATGACAAAATAATGCTATTTCCGAGTTGTTACGAGTCCATCATAGTTGATGAACCCGCAAAAACATAAAAATTCGCCGCCAATGGCTAAGCACAAAAGTTCGATATCAAAGGCGTGGCGGTGCGGCCACGCGCAGGCGTACACGGGGTACGTCGAGCATTGGTCGAGCCCGCCACAACGCAGTAGATCGGACTTTTTGCGACGCCATCATAGTCGGCACAGGCGGGCTTTCCATAACAAAGGCCGGAGAGATTGGACATCTCCCCGGCCTGCCTCTTTATTTTTGAATCAGAGGCGAAAATTCTTCTGGCAGCTGTCGCCGCATCAGGTCGAGTTACAGGTCATGCAGGCTACCATGTTGATAATTTGTGCTTAACTCAGACCTCTCAATAATTCAACTAGATTCCCGCCACCGCCTTGAACCAGTTGGCCACGAACGATAAGGGGCCGCCGCTTGCAACAAGCCCCCCGACGAAACATGCAAGGCCCCATATACCTACCAGCGCAGACACGATACCTACAGTATACATTCCGGCCCTGGATATTTCAGTTGCGGCATCAACTTTTCCATCGACGCGAATTTGAGGGCGAGCAATTACTTTTGTATCTTTCATGAGCGTATCCTCCTCAGATTTGTTCCGACCGTTCGCAATCTCTAACCGATTCAATCCTTTTGTTACCCGACAACCGCGGAAATCCAGTTGGAAATCATCGGTACCAAACCGCCGCTGGCCATCATCCCGGCGACAAAAGCCGTTATTACCCAAGCCCCGACAAGTCCCGCCGCCACAGTCAGGGTCGCAAGGGCCGCTTTATTTACTTCAGTTGAAACATTGACCTTCTCACCGGTTCTGGTCCTTACCTTGGCTGCTGCGCTTGACTTGATCATTTTCGTGCTCCTTTATTGTATCAGTATTGCTTGGTTGTTGTGCCGTCCTGACAACGTTCTCTTGCCCCTTTTATAGCATGAGCCATGCCAGTTTTTCAAAACTCCCTATTTTTCTGCTCATTATATTTTATTTTACTGATTTTAGGCGATAATTATTTTTTTCGACCCGTCAGCCGCAACACATGTCGCGTTGTGTTGCGTCGCAACACTCCGTTGCAATCGCAACACAGTGTTGCGCAAATGCGTTGCAATCGCAACACCCTTGGCGGAAAAATGAGGCAAAACGATGGGGGGCTAAAGAAGGGGCACCGGATCAATATCCATCGCAATCCGGTGATTGAGGAGTTTTTGAATTACAAGGTGCTGAACGGCAAGAGGGGCGAACAGGCCACAGTGCGGTGTCTGCTTCCCTGGTCGGACAAGTGTCCCTGGCGGCTTCGATGGTGAGCGCTTACCGGGAAGAGGAAGGACGGGACAGGAATATTCTGAAGCTGATCAAAGCAACCCTGCATCGAAAAAAATGCAATGCTGATACCGCATGCCATGCATGCTTTCGAAATCACGGAACCGCTTGCTCAATGTTTTGAATTTTTGCGCTGTCATCAATATTAAGCCGGCGCATTCGACGGTAAAGGGTACTTCGATCAATACCAAGAAGACGGGCAGCCAGCGCTTTATTGCCCTGGGAACGGCGGATAGCCTCCACAATCTCGGCAACCTGGTCGGTTGAGGAGTCTTGCCGTGCATCATCAAGGTATTTGCCCGGAAGTACCTTCGGGGAAACTTGCGGTTCGCCATGATCATCATCCGGGACAGGAGGAGTTTGCCGAGGAGTGCGTGAAACGGGATGGATGATTTCCTGGGGGAGGCAGTCCAGGGTGAGCGTCGGCTCAGAGCAGAGCACGCAGGCGCGCTCTATGGTATGCTGGAGTTCCCTTACATTGCCGGGCCAGGAATAATTGATGAGCGCCTGCATGGCCTGGTCTGAGATCCCTGTGATGTCACGTTTTAATTTGGCGATGAATTTGCCGAGGAAATGGTTGACCAGAAGAGGTATGCCTTCTCGGCGGGCTCGCAGAGGGGGGAGATTGATCTCCACGACCCTGAGACGATAAAACAGATCTTCACGAAAAAAACCCTGTTGGACCTTTTCCTGCAAATTGGCGTTTGTTGCGGTGATAACCCGCACATCGACCTTGATGGGTTTATCCTGCCCCACCGGATAAAAGGTCCTCTCCTGCAGGAAGCGCAGGAGACGCAACTGCAAGCGGGACGAAATATCGCCGATTTCGTCCAGAAAAAGGGTGCCGCCGTCGGCCTGGAGGATTCTGCCGGTACGGTCGCGGTCCGCGCCGGTAAAGGCCCCCTTGCGATGTCCGAACAACTCGCTTTCCAGAAGATCCTCGGGAATCGAAGCGCAGTCGACCTTGACCAGCGGTCCATCACGGCGCGGACTCTCCGCATGCAGCGCTTCGGCGGTGACCTCCTTGCCGGTGCCCGATTCCCCGGTAATCAATACCGTGGTATCCACCTTGCCGACATTCTCAATGAGATTGTACACCTCCAGCATGGCCGGACTGTTGTCGACAAAACCGTGAAAGGTCCCCTGGATGATCCGTTTGCGATTCGTTCCGCCGGAGGTGATGTCCCTCGCCACGATGACCACGCCGATAAAGGCGCCGCTGTCATCGACCACCGGCCCGGAGCTGATATTGAGAAGGCGTACCTGTTGATCCTGAGTAGTGCTTTCGATGCGGTGTTCTTTGACCTCCGCCCGATCCCGAACGACCTCTATGGCGTCGGCCAGGCAGGCCGAACCAAATTCTCCAGGAATATCGGAAAGTTTTCGGAACGACCCCACGACATCACCGCTGAAATCAGCGATCCATTTCCGCGCCCTGTCGTTGACCAGGATAATATTCAGATCACGGTCCACCGAGATAAGGCCGTCCTGAACCGATCGAAATACCGCTTCCAGGTGGCGCCGGTATTTTTCGCTTTCCGTCACCAGGCGATTTTTTTCCTTCTGCAGGTCCCGGTGCCTGAGGGCAAGACCGACAAAACGCAGCAGCATCTGCTTGGTGATGGGCTTGGTGATATAGTCAAAGGCGCCGAGGCGGGCGATCTCCATGGCCGAATCAATATCCGGGGCACCGGTGATCATGACCACGGGGCAATCAACCCCGGCCTCCCGCAACCGGGTCAGGAGCCGGGCGCCATGGCCGCCATCCAGCATCATGTCACAGATGACCAGATCGTATGGAATCTCGGTTGCAACGAAGGCCAGGGCTTCCGCCGAGCTCGCGGCGGTGCTGATCGATCCGTACCCTTCCAGGGCGAGAAACCGTTGAAAGGTGAAACGGATCGCCTCATCGCCATCCACAATAAGAATTCTCGCCTCTCTGGTCACCGCCATCCGGTTGTCCTACAGGTTAGGAGGATGAATCAAAGATTAGCTCGGTAAATTCAAAAAAACTGGGTATCCGCAACCGAAATTTCAACAACTTACCAGGTATGCCGGCGCAGGTTCCGCACTCATTGCGGTACCGACGATCACGTACCCCGCCGTGAGGCGGTCCTATAAACAATAGCACACCTGGAAAAAAAATTTCCAACAATTCGACGGGCACCCCATGCCGCGTCGAGATCTTTCATGGCTCTGGGCGCGATCAGGCCGGAAATTTACCGGGAAGGGGCAGGAAGGGATGAGGGAAGAATACGCTATTCTCTCTGCACTAAAGAGCAAGCCCCGCAATACGGTTCTCACCGGACTGCGGGGCTTGGCGGGCGGGATTATCCGGTTATGCGGCGCAGGGCCTCCTCATAACGAGACCGGGTTTTAGCAAGGATATCCGCGGGTACCGGCGGGGCAGGCGGCTGCTTGTTCCAGGTGAGGGACGAAAGGTAATCGCGCAGAAACTGCTTGTCGAAGCTGGGCTGGCCCTTGCCGGGCTGGTACTCATCCAATGGCCAGAAACGGGACGAATCAGGGGTCAGGACCTCGTCAATCAGGATCAGTTCGTCGCCAACCATGCCCAGTTCAAACTTGGTATCGGCAATGATGATCCCCTTGCCCAGGGCATAGTCCGCCGCTCTCTCATAGAGACGGACACTGACCTCGGCCACCTTTGCGGCCAGATCCGGCCCGATGATTTCCGCCATCCGCGCAAGCGAAATATTCTCGTCATGGGCGCCCAGTTCCGCTTTGGTGGACGGGGTAAACAGGGGCTGGGGAAACTTGTCCGACTCGCGCATGCCCGAAGGGAGCTGAAAGCCGCAGACATTCGGGTCCTTTTGGTACGCGCTCCAGAACGACCCCGAAAGATAGCCCCGGACGATGCATTCGATGGGCAAAACTCTGGTCCGCCGCACCAGCATGGAGCGGCCGGCAAGGACATCCCGATACTGCCGGCAAACCTCCGGGTAGTGGTCCACCTCGGCGGTGATCAGGTGATTGGGAACGATGTCGCCCAGCAGCTTGAACCAGAAGAGCGACAGGCTGGTCAATATCTTGCCCTTGCCGGGGACGGGCTCGGCCATCACCACGTCAAAGGCGGATATCCGATCCGTGGCGACCATCAGAAGCTTGTCGTCATGCCCCGGAATCTCATAAAGATCACGGACCTTGCCGCGATGCAGCAGTGTTAATGCCGGAAAATCCGTACGACTGACAGGCGTGCTCATGAAATTCTCCATTGTTTACTCTTATTACCTCTACTCCTCAGCATGGTATGCCGGGGACAGAATGATTTTCGCGGAAAAACCGCGAAAATCATTCAGTCCCCTGTGGTTGCCGGAAAAGCTCAGGTAAGCGTGGACTCCGATCTGTCTCCCTGCCTACCGCGGTGCAACGAGGCTTAGAGCCCTTAGATGCCCAGCTTGCTCTTGATCGCATTGACCACCGCATCGCTGTTCACCGCTTCGACGCTGACCAGCAGCCCTTCTTTCTCGTAGAAGCCCTTCAGCGGCGCGGTCTTCTCGTTGTAGGTGGCCAGCCGGTGGCTGATCGCCTCCTCGGTCTCATCCTCGCGCTGCACCACCTTGGCGCCGCACTTGTCGCAGATTCCTTCCTTTTTGGGCGGGTTGGAT
>QZJD01000106.1 GCA_003604995.1 Desulfobulbus sp.
AACAGAATGGACAAGAAAATATACAGGGTATCTCCCATGGAATCGCCGAAAAAGATGCGGCCGGCGATGAGAAAATAGCACAGGATGACCGTGATCATCCTGTCCCGGTGATCGCGGATTTCAAAAATTTTTAACGCGGCCATGAGGGAAAGAAGGGCGACAAAGGCTTCGATGGTCAACCCTTCGTGGGTGGTCATTGCCGCAACAAGGAGGATGCCGGCCAGGATCCGCAGCAGTGGCCGGCCTGGCAGGCGCCAGGAGTGGACGATGGCCAGGACGGCGTACCCCCACAGGAGAAGGCAGGCGGCAATCGCCCACAGGGAAATGGCCAGGAAATGGGGCAGGGTGCAGACCACGATGGCCGAAAGGATGGGAAGCGCCAGACGGTCAGGATGCATCGGATCTTCTCCTGCCGGCCAGGGCGAGTTCGCTCAGACACTGCCGTTTGTGCTTTTCGCCCAGCGACGGCTTGCGGACCCGGCCGCCGAGCTTGAGGCCGTAAGGCGTGCGCATGGCCTCTGCTTTGAGAATCATGAAGCAGACCCGTGCGAGTTTTGTTTCGATATCAAGACCCGTTAGTGCGTCCGGATCAAAATAGACGCTTTTCCCCCGCAGTCCTTCGAATTTTTTGCTGTAGAGCCCCTGGCCGCGAGAGTACGATTTCCAGGAGATGTGCTGGAGCGGGTCGCCGGGCTGATAGGCGTCCAGTCCGGCAAAATCCTCAACGCCGCTGCCGCCGGAATCCCCCTCGCTTTCGTGGTCGTCGGGCCCTGGAACGCTGAGGAGCGGACCAGGGGCCGGTTTGGGGTAGACGAGGCAGGTCGCATGGACCGGTATTGAGCGACTTGCCTGGAACAGGCCCAATGGGTAGCTGGTACTCATCAATAGCGAAGAGGGGCGGAGCAGCCCTCTCTTCACCGCGCTCACCGGGACCTCAACCGTGGTTTTGCCGCCGGGTGGCAGGGTGAGAGGTATTGCTTCGCCTTCGGAAAAGCGGAAGGAGAGGATGGGGCTGGCTCCCGGCGAACCCAAGATCGTAAAGGCGAATCGGGCGAGCTGGCCGGCAAAAACAGGCCTGCACCTGGGCGGGGTCAGGATCAGGGAATTCATATTGCGGCGGGTATGGAACAGGGAGGAGAAGGCCATGCCGCCGAGGAGGAAGGTCAGCAGGTATCCGAGATTATTGTTGTGGTTCACCGATCCGAGGAGAAGAGCGCCCAGCATGGCGAGGAAAATGAAACCGTAGCGGGTGGGGCGGATGCGCAAACGACCCCGCGGTAAGGCATTGAATGAATGGGGTTTTCCGGAGTTGTCGCTTGGGTTCCGGAACAGGTCGTGGGTCGGGGCGGCGGTGTTCATATCGGGACCGGAACGGTGAGCAGGAGGCTCATCAACTCTTCTCTCCCCAGTTCTCCTTGGCCGTCGGCCCTGCGCAGACGGTGACCAGCCACCGAGGGCAGGATTTTCTGCACGTCTTCCGGCACGACGAAATTCCGGCCATTGAGCAGGGCCCAGCTGCGGGCGGCCCGCAACAGATAGAGCCCGGCGCGGGGCGACAGGCCCATGTGGAAGATGGCTGAGGTACGGGTGAAGTCCAGGAGGTTCTGGATATATTCGACCAGGGCGTCGGAAACATGGACTTTGAGGGCGCGTTGTTGAAAACGGATGATTTGGTCCGGGGTGAGCCGGGGCCTGACCGACGCCAGTTGCCGGCCGGTGCCGCCCCCGCGCAGCAGGTCCTGCTCGGAGGTTCTGTCCGGATAACCAAGTTCTATCCGCAGGAGGAATCGGTCCAACTGGGATTCGGGCAGGGGAAAGGTTCCGGCTAGTTCCAGCGGGTTCTGGGTGGCGATGACGAAAAAGGGACGGGGCAGGGGCCGGGTCTCTCCTTCGATGGTGACCTGACGTTCTTCCATGGCCTCCAGCAGCGCGCTCTGGGTTTTCGGGGTGGAACGGTTGATCTCGTCGGTGAGCAGCACCTGGGTGAAAACGGGGCCGGGGTGAAATGTGAAGGTCCCGGTCTTCTGTTCAAAGACCGAGACCCCCAGAATGTCGCCGGGCAGCATGTCGCTTGTGCACTGGATCCTGCGGAATTCCATGCCGAGAATTTCGGCCAGAACCTTGGCCAGGGTGGTTTTGCCGATGCCCGGAATATCTTCGATGAGCAGATGCCCTTCGGCGAGCAGGCAGCAGAGGGCGAGGCGAACCTGCTCCTCCTTGCCCAGGATCACCCGGCCGATCTCTTCGGTCAGGCCGGCAAAGATTTCTTGCGGTTGCTGCGCGTCCGCTTCATTTCCCGTGAGAGTTTGCGTATCCATTTTCACAAAAGCACTCCAGTGTCTCCTGGGTCGAGAGATGAGATTGATATTCAGATTATGTTGCGTCAACAGCCGGGTTCAGCACTTGTCCGAGCGTTTCTGCACCTGTTTGGTGAACAGTTTGTTGGTGATCAGGGTCATGGCGATGGCAAAGGCAGCGGCGGCCAGGCCGAGCAGGACATTGAAATAGGCCGGGGCGGCCAGGGCCAGACGGATGATCAGGGTGGACAGGGCATAACCCGAATTGCGGAACACGGCAAAAAAAGCCGGCTGAAACGACTGGGCGATCAGCACCAGCAGGATGTCGGTGATGATCAACAGGGTATAGAAGCCGTGAAAAAAATCAACATGGGCAACGCCCGCCAGGGACTGCAGGATGGACTTGACCCCCATGTAGACGAAAAGTGCGAGAAGGATCAAGGCGATACCCTTCTTGGCGGAAATGAAGCTGAACAGATCTTCCGGTTTATTGGTTTCTTCGTGGTGCAGGTTCTGGAGGCGGTAATAGACGCCAAGCAGGGCAAAAATAAGCAGGGCACCGAAGCCGTCGGAGAGGATGCGGTAAATCGCCTGCTCGTTGCCGGTAAAGGTGATGGGCTCGGGTAGGTAGGAGAGTTCCTTGAAGGCGTTGCGCATGAGAATCAGGGACAGGATCTCGAACTGCTTGCCCACCGATCGGGAAAAAGAACAGGGCAGGGTAAAGATTAGGCTGATCACCTCCAGGATCAAAACAACCGTAAAGGCAGTCTGGATGGCGTAGAAATGGTTCTTGGGGATGGATGCGGCAAGTCCTTGCGGCAGAAGCCCCTGCCGTTTGAGTTCGATGATCAGAAGGCTGCCTAGAAAGAGCAGAACCAACAGCACCGAGATCTTGCGGTGGATTTTTTCATGTTCCCAGTAATAATGGAGCGGGTCAAAGAGAAAATTGCTTTGTTCGGAGATAAAGTTCAGGAGCGCGTTCATGGGCAGTTCAACCTCTGGTTGACGCGCCGGGGAGATGATGGTGATCCCGGCCGCAGTAAAAATTGATCCAGGATGAGGTCTGGTTCAGGCTCCAGTCCTTCGGGGGCAGGTGCGGCAGGTTGCCCAGCTGGACCAGGGTGGCCGCTGGGTCCACCCGGTTGTAGACCCTGACCCAGAAACAGGCCCTGTCCGGGAAAACCTCGCAGGCCTCGTTCCGGCTTCCCCCGCAGGCACCGTTGAGCAGATTCTTGGGGCAGCCTGATTGCGGGCACAGGTACGTTGAATCGGTCAGAGTGCAGTCACCGCACATCCGACAGGAAAAGAGGATGTCCTTGATTAGTTTTTCCAGGGTCCGCAACAGCAGGGTGGCCGGGCGGGAGTGAGCGCATTTCCGGCAAAACGCGCCAAACAGGGTGCTGGGGAGATTGGGCGGCGAGAAGAGCAGCCGGTGCATGATCCGGTGCGGGATCTGCGCGGCGCGGTGTCGTCCCGGGCGGAGACCGATCCGGGTTCTTCCGCAGGCGCCGGTCCGGGCCGGTGGATAATAATACCAGGTCCCTCCCCCCGGAAAATGGATGTCCGCCCTGTATCGATCCCACTGGGGCGTAAATTCCTCGGAAGTGTCCATGATGAACCGGACATCATCGAAGCTCAGCCCGTTGCCGCCCAGGTGGACGCCGGCAAATCCCAGTCCACGCAGGACGCAGACCATTTTCGCCGCTCTGACCAGTCTGGCCTCGCGGTCCCCGCGTTCAGTCTCCTGTTCTATTTCCGCCAGCAGCCGGTCCGGAAAGACAATGCCGGGCACCTGTCCCTTTGCCATGTATCTGGCCACGGTGAGTGACGGCACAAAGACATTGGCCAGGACCGGCATGGTGACCTCCTGTTCCAGGAGAAACCGGGAAAGTTCTTCAAACTTGCAGACATCGTAGCCAAGTTGGGTTATAATGAAATGCGCTCCGGCGCGGATTTTATAAAGAAGTTTGGCATACTGCCATACCTGTTCCGCCTCGGTCATCTTGAACGGGGATACCACGCAGCCCCGGTGGAACCTGATAGGCGCAAAATCCGGGTTTCTGTGTGGCGCCCGGCTGTGATAGGTCCCTTCCTCCATGTCGCGCATCAGGCACAGCGTCTGTACGCTGTCCAGATCAAAGACCGGTTTGGCTTGGCCGTAATAGCCTGGTCGCGGAAAGTCGCCGCCCAGGATGAGCAGGTTGCTGAATCCCTTTCGGTGGTAGAAAAACAGGTGGCTTTCGATCTGGTTACGGTTCTTGTCCTTGAGCGAGAAATGCAGAAGAGGCTGGATGCCGATGCTGCGCACCTCCGAACCGATGGCATGGGGCGCCAAGGCCGGGTGACCGCCCGGATTATCGGTGATGGAAAGGGCCTTGATCCTGCCGTCCGCATGCGCCTGCCGGGCAAAATCCAGGAGCCGGTCCACCCTGCGGCCGCCTGAACCCTGGCCGGGTACCAGCTCGAAGGTAAAGGTGAACTCCTCGGTATTGAAGAGCGATCGGCTGAAATTGTTTTGCGTTGCCATGCTGCAAATATAGACAGGATTGCAAAAATTCAAAAAATGGAGCATCCGCCACTTTGACTTCGGCAAATTTCGAGGCGGGCCGGCGTTGGTTCCGCATTTTGCGGGACCGATAAATGTCAGGAATCAGGAGGAGTCATTCTCATCGCTGCCTATTGTACCGTGTATGGAAGAAAAGAAAAAAGAAATAGTTGATCTCGTCTTTCGTCTTCTGCGGAAAGCAGGCAGTACGCTGGAACCGGAACAGGCAGAACTGGTCCCCTTTGTCGGGGATGGCTCGCAGCGGGCCTTCTACCGGCTGCGTTTTCCCGATGCCGCTTCGGTGGTTGCGATCATGCCCGCTGGCCGCGATTCAGCGCAGATGGCCGAGGCACGTTCCGCCTGGCTGATCGGCATGCACCTGCATCGAGCCGGAATACCGGTTCCCGAACCACTGGCCTATGATGACGCAAGCGGCATGATCCTGTTCGAGGATCTGGGCGATCTGCGCCTGCATGACTACCTCCGCGAAAGGACGGTGGGAGACGACGAGGAATTGCTGCGCATCTATGGAACAGTGGTCCGGGAACTGGTCAGAATGCAGGTGGTGGGCGGCCAGGGATTTCAGACCTCCTGGTGCTGGCAGACCCCCAGCTATGATCGGGAGCTTATGCTGGCGCGCGAGTCAGGTTATTTCCTTGAGGCCCTGTGCCAGGGGCTTCTCAGGTTGACAACCTACACCACCGCCCTTCGCCGGGAGTTTGAGGATATCGCCGACCAGGCGGCCGCGGCCCCGGCCCATTTTTTTTTGCATCGCGATTTCCAGAGCCGGAACCTGATGCTGAAAGAGGGCCGGGTCCGGATCATCGATTTTCAGGGAGGGCGGCTGGGGCCGCTGGCCTATGATCTGGCATCTTTGCTCATCGATCCTTACGTCGGCCTGACCGACCCGGTGCAGGATGCCTTGCTGGTAGAGTATCTCCGGGAACTGCACCTCCATCTCCGGTACGATCCCGACCGGTTCCGAGAAGAGTATTTTTATCTGGCCCTGCAGCGCAACCTGCAGATCCTCGGCGCTTTCGCCTTTCTCGGCGGGAAACGGGGCAAGTCTTTTTTTCTGCCTTTCATCCGGCCGGCCTTGCAGAGCCTGCAAAGCCGCCTATCCCTCGAGGGGCACGGGCGATTTCCGGTCCTCGGCCATCTTGTGCAAACCTGTCTGGAGCGTATGGAGCATCATGGACTCTAATCCGGCAACCCTTGTTGCCCTCATCGGCCGACCCAATGTCGGTAAATCCACCCTGTTCAACCGGATGACAAGGAGCCGGGACGCCATCGTCGATCCCACGCCCGGCGTAACCCGGGACCGCCATTACGCCCAGGTCAGTCTGGGGGAGAAGGTATTCACCCTGGTGGATACCGGCGGCATAGAGGAAGAGAGTGATATCATCACCGGCCATATCCGCAGACAGGCCATGCAGGCCGTGGATGAGGCGGACATCATCCTCTTTCTGATGGATGGCCGCGGCGGCCTGACGCCGTCTGACCTTGAAATCGTGGATCTTCTTCGCCGCACGGAGAAAAAGGTATTCTTCGTGGTGAACAAGATCGACGGGCCACCGCAGGAGGTGGAGTTTCTCCCGCCGTTCTGGGAGATCGGCGTGGAACACCTGTGGCCCCTTTCCGCGGATCATGGTCACGGCTATCAGGATTTGCTGGACGGCCTGGCCGCCGAGCTGCCGGAGGCCGGCCAGCAGCAGGACCTGCCGGAGGGCACGGTTAAGCTGGCCTTTCTCGGTCGCCCCAACGTGGGCAAGTCGTCGATGATCAATGCGATCATCGGCCAGGAACGGATGGTGGTATCGGACATTGCCGGCACCACCCGCGATGCCGTGGATACGCTGCTCACCCACGGCAAGTATTCCTATCTGCTCATCGATACCGCCGGCATCCGTCGCAAGGGCAAGACCACGGACAAGCTGGAAAAGTTCTCCATCCTCAAGGCCCTTGGCTCGCTCAGCCGCTGTCATATCGCGCTGGTGCTCATTGACGCCGGTCAGGGGGTCACGGAGCAGGATATCACCGTCCTCGGCTACACCCAGGAGCAGAACCGGGCCTGCATTATCCTGGTCAACAAGTGGGACCTGCTCAAGGACGACTCCGCCCGCCAGAAACAGCTCATGGAGGAGATCGCCGCGGCCACCGCCTTCATGAGTTTTGCGCCGGTGCTCAAGGTTTCCGCCCTGACCGGCCAGGGCATAAAAAAACTGTTTCCGGAGATCGGTCGGGTCCATCGCCAGTTCAATGCACGCTTCTCCACCAGTTCCCTGAACCAGATCCTGGAACAGGCGGTGGCAAAGCACACCCCGCCCTATCACCACGGGCGTCGCCTGAAGTTTTACTACACCGCTCAGATAAAAACCGCGCCGCCCGCCTTTGCCATCATCACCAACTCGCCCAAGGCCGTGCATTTCTCCTACGAGCGTTATCTGGTCAATCAGTTCCGCGAAGGGCTGGGTCTGGACCGGGTACCGGTTCGAGTTTTGTTCCGCGCCAAGAAAAATCGAGGCAAGAAATAGGGCCGGGCCGATGCTGCACAGGACGCGGGGCAGGGCTTTTGCCGTGAGATTTCAATGAGCGGCGAGGATAATCAGCGTCGGGTTCCCCGGTGTCGATACCCCGACGGACACTTCTGTTCGCAGGTTGAACCGCTTGCTCAGGCATTCTCCCCTTTTTGTTGATTTTGTGAAGATTTCTGGCAATATGGCTGATTCGGGTGTTTTTTTCCAAAGAGTGGTTTATAATAATAAAAATACGTATCTCGCAGAACGGAATAACGCCCTGCACTCAGCCCCGGTGCTTCCCGTATGATTCATGGCTTGCCGGGAACGGCGCCCTTTTGCGATGCCGTCAAAAATCACCGGAAAAGATCCCCTTTCCAGGGGAGATGGTATTTTTGTCCCGCCGGCTCCATTGATCCGGCGGGCTTTTGAGAGCTGACACGCTACCTGATGACCGAGCATGACAACGACATAGATTCCGATGCCCCCCTGCTGCATCCGCTGGTGCTGCTGCCGGAAGACAAGAATCTGCCCGCCCTCAGCAATCCGGCCCTGCATCGATATCTGCAGGAAATCAGCCAGTATGAGCTGCTATCCCGCGAGGAAACCGAGGAGCTGGCCATTCACTTTCAGGAAACCGGGGACCCTGATGCCGCCTACCGCCTGGTCTCTTCCAATCTGCGCCTGGTGGTCAAGGTGGCCATGGATTTTCAGAAGTACTGGATGCAGAACTTCATGGATCTGATCCAGGAAGGCAACGTGGGGCTAGTCCAGGCCACCAAGAAGTTCGACCCCTATCGCGGCGTGAAGTTTTCTTATTATGCGGCGTACTGGATCAGGGCATACATACTCAAGTTCATAATGGACAACTGGCGGCTGGTGAAGATCGGCACCACCCAGGCGCAGCGCAAGCTGTTCTTCAGTCTCAATAAGGAAAAAAAGCTCCTGGAGGCGCAGGGATTCAAACCGGAGGTCAAGCTGCTCGCTGAACGCCTGAACGTCAAGGAAAGCGAAGTGGTGGAGATGAATCAGCGGATGGACAACTGGGAGGTTTCCCTGGAGAGTCCCGTCCGCGGCGATTCCGAAGACGAGCAAAAGAGTTTCCTGCCCCAGGAGGGGCCGGATATTGAGGAAATGGTCGCCAGTCAGGAGATCCGTGATCGGCTGGCGGATATCATTGCCGGCCTCCGGAGCCAACTCAACGACAAAGAGGTGGTCATCCTGGAGACCCGGCTTCTCAATGATGAGCCGCAGACCCTGCAGAATATTGCCGATCAGTTTGCCATCTCCCGGGAACGGGTTCGCCAGATTGAAGCGAATCTTTTGAAAAAATTGAAAAAACATTTCGAGAAAGAGCTTCCGGATGTCAAGGATTTCTTCTCCGGAGACCATATGGTGCTCAAGGCCGATTCCGGTTTCAGCGATACCTGATCCCTCTTGCCGCTGCGCTGCATAGACCATTTTCCCACAAAACATTTTTGCGAGAGAACACAAATGAACGTGCCCCTGCTTGATCTGCATCAACAAATGGACGGTTTGCGCGACGAGGTTATGGCGGCCGTGGCGCAGGTGATCGATTCAACCCAGTATATTCTCGGTCCGGAAGTGACCCGGCTTGAGGAAGCCGTAGCCGAGTACTGCGGAGTGGGGCATGCGGTAGGGGTTTCCAGCGGGACCGATGCCCTGCTGGTGAGTCTGATGGCGCTGGGGGTCGGACCCGGTGACCTGGTGCTGACTACGCCCTATTCGTTTTTTGCCACCATGGGGTCGATCGTCCGGGTCGGCGCCCTGCCTGTATTTGCCGATATTCAGCCCGACACAATGAACATCGATCCCGAACGGATGGCCGAGGCGCTGGCCCAGGATCGGAAAAGCGGCGGGCGGATCAAGGCGATCATCCCCGTGCACCTGTTTGGCCAATGCGCGGACATGCAGCGGATACAGGCCCTGGCCGCCAAGTACGGAGTGCCGATCATCGAGGATGCGGCCCAGGCCATCGGCGCCGATTGCCCTTTCGGAAGCGACGGGCAGACCACCTGGCAAAGGGCAGGGGCCATGGGTATGGCCGGCTGCTTTTCGTTCTTCCCCAGCAAAAATCTGGGCGGAATCGGCGATGGCGGCATGGTGACTACCCCGGACAGGGAATTTGCCGAACGGTTGCGGGTTTTTCGTAATCACGGCGCCAAGCCCAAATATTACCATTCGTATATCGGAGGTAATTTCAGGCTCGACCCCATGCAGGCCTGTGTCCTGCGGATCAAGTTGCGCCATCTTGATGCCTGGCACCAGGCCCGACGGAACAACGCGGCCGTCTACCGGCGGCTGTTCAGTGAGGCAGGGCTGGCGGGAACGAGCGTTACATTGCCGGTGGCGGTTCATGGCGACATCAACGGCAGTGAAACGCGAAATTATCACATTTACAACCAGTTCGTTATTCGGGTGACCAGGCGCGATGCCCTTCGGCAATATCTTGCCGACAACGGGGTCGGTTGCGAGGTCTATTACCCGCTCTGCCTCCACCAGCAGGAATGCCTGCAGGGGTACGGTGACTATGGGCGGCAGCGGTACCCCGAAGCGGAGCGCGCGGCCAGCGAGTCCCTGGCGCTGCCCATCTATCCGGAACTGACCGGTGCGCAGCTGGAATATGTGGTTACCACCATCGCCGGGTTTTTCCGGAGGTGATCGAGGAGCAGCCCGACGGGCCCTGGCGGGAGTTGCGCGGGTGGACCTTCGTAGTTATGATATGCCCAGTCCGGGTCGGCGGTGCCTGCCTGGGGAATTCAACGCGTGGAATTCCGAAATACCCTATTTTGACAACGACAAAACCTGGTGAAATGCACGAACGGCGACTGAGAAAACACATGCCGCGCATTTGCCGGAAAACCGAATAAGACTGAGAAGGAGTGTTTGTAGATGGTTTCACGAATGCCGATATCCAGAGCAGGATATCAACAGATGCGAAATGAACTGGACCGGCTGGAGAGGGTTGAGCGCCCTGATGTCGTCCGGGCTATTGAAGTTGCCCGTCAGCATGGCGATTTGAGCGAAAATGCCGAGTATCATGCGGCCAAGGAACGACAGGGCATGATCGAGGGGCGGATCATCGAGTTGAAGGACAAAATCGCCCGGGCGGAAGTGATCGACTGCACCAAGGTGAATTGCAACCGGGCCGTTTTCGGGACCGTGGTGACCCTGTTCGATATGGAGTCAGAGGAGGAGATTACCTATCAACTGCTGGGTCCGGAAGAGGCTGACGTCAAAAAGGGATCCATTTCCGTTCTTTCCCCCCTGGGCAAGTCCATCCTCGGCAAAAGCGTGGGTGATGATGTCAAGGCGAAAACTCCTGGCGGGGTGCGGGAGTTTGAAGTGATTGACATCAACCTTGCCAGTATAGCTTAATGAGCGCAGCGTCCCTTTCCCGGCGGAAGGGGACGCTGGGTCAATCATGCCGCTGAGGGATTTTCCAGGACCCCGACCAGGAAAATCCTGATCACCTGCAGCTCGGTGTCTTCGATCTTGTACTCCGAGTCCATATTGATATTCCAGATCCGGGCGATTTCATCCATTGCACCGAAAATGGCCCGTTTGGCAATGCCGGGCATGATATCCTTGC
This sequence comes from Desulfobulbus sp., assembly GCA_003604995.1. Classification (GTDB taxonomy): domain Bacteria; phylum Desulfobacterota; class Desulfobulbia; order Desulfobulbales; family Desulfobulbaceae; genus UBA10518. The sequence continues at coordinate 10,972 of QZJD01000106.1, forward strand.
GAAAGACGTCTTTCGCCTGGCCCAGTTTGATAATCGTTGAGATGATGTTCAGGTATTCGCTGAACTTGTTGTTGCGATAGTCCCGGATGATCTTGTTGGTCTGCCGGAGTTCGATCTGGATGACCTCGGCCAGGTTTTTGTTCTTTTTCATCTCCCGCAGGTGATTGGCGATAAAGATCTCCAGCATGCGGCGGGGATCATCCTCCTTTTCCAGCTGGGAATTGATCTGTTCCACCAGCTTGCCGATCTTTTCCTCAAAGACCGAAAGGAGCATGTCGTACTTATTGTTGAAATACAGGTAAATGGTGCCGTCGGCGACTTTTGCTTCCTTGGCGATGTCCGAAATCCGGGCATTAAAAAATCCCTTTTTTGCGAACACCTTGGTTGCCGCTCGAATTATCTTGCTATGCTTATCAGCTGTTTTCATGGGCTTTTCGACAGATTTAGTGGCTTATAGCGGAATGAATATTCATTCATTTTTACTGTTTACAAAGGGAGGGGGCAAATGTCAAGGTAAATGCCCCGCACTTTTCATGGAAGCCGGTAATCTTTGAGAAAAAATTTCATTCGTGCCGCAAAATCAGGTGCGATACCGTCCGTCGAGAGATATATTATTAGATTTATGTGCGCTAGGAGAGGTCCGAGTTGATCGCCAACACTGAGAAAAAAACGTTGATGGAGAGGACATGAAAATTCTGGTGATAGGTTCAGGCGGGCGCGAACATGCCCTGGTCTGGAAACTCCGGCAGAGCTCCCGGGTGGATAAAGTTTTCTGTGCGCCGGGCAATGCCGGGATTGGGAAAATGGCAACCTGCGTTCCCCTGAAGGTCAACGATATCAAAGGATTGGCTAAATTTGCCCTGGACCAGAAAATAGATCTGACGATCGTTGGTCCCGAAGAGCCGCTCACCCTGGGCATTGTTGATGCTTTTACCCGGAAGGGCCTGCGGATTTTCGGCCCCACCGCCGCAGCGGCCGAACTGGAGGGGAGCAAGGTTTTCAGCAAGGATTTCCTGAAAAAATACAACATCCCCAGCGCAGCCTACCAGGTTTTCACCAAGGCGGCGCCCGCCAAAAAATATCTGCAGACCGCCCCCATGCCCTGCGTGGTCAAAGCCGACGGCCTCGCCGCCGGAAAGGGGGTACTGATCTGCCATACCAGGGGCGAGGCGGAAGAGGCGGTGGACCTGATCATGAAGGACAAGGCATTCGGTGTTGCCGGCAACCGCCTGGTCATCGAAGAGTTCCTCACGGGCGAGGAGGCCTCCTTCATCGCCTTTGCCGACGGTACCACGGTGCTGCCGCTGCCTACCTCCCAGGACCACAAGGCAATCTTTGCCGGCGACCAGGGGCCCAACACCGGCGGCATGGGGGCCTATTCCCCGGCGCCGGTGGTGACTGACGCCCTGAGCAAAAGGATCGTGGACGAGATTATGCTGCCGACCCTGCGGGGGATGGCCGCCGAGGGGCGTCCGTACAAAGGCATGCTTTACGCCGGCCTGATGATCGACGGCGACCGGTTGAACGTGCTGGAGTTCAACTGCCGTTTCGGCGATCCTGAGTGTCAGCCGCTGCTCATGCGTCTCAAATCCGACCTGGTCGAGGTGATCGAGGCGGCGGTCGATGGCAGGCTCAACAAGATCAAGCTGAAGATCGATCCCCGGCCCACGGTTTGCGTGGTCATGGCCTCGGAAGGGTATCCCGGTAAATATGAGGTGGGCAGACCGATTTCCGGCCTGGCCAGGGCCGCCAAAATAAGGGACGTAATGGTTTTTCATGCAGGCACCGCGATCAAGAACCGCAGGATCGTTACCGCCGGCGGCCGGGTGCTTGGCGTGACCGGTATCGGCAGCGATATCAAGAAAGCCCTGGCCAATGCCTATCAGGCGGTGGCGGCCATCAACTGGCCGGGCTGCTATTTCCGGCCGGACATCGGTCACCGCGCCCTGAGCCGCATGCAGCGCGGAACTCCGGAGGTGGGCATCCTGATGGGCAGCGACTCCGATCTGCAGGCCATGCAGGCGGCCGCTGATTTTCTCAAATCCGTGGGGATCAGCTATGAGATGCGGATCTCTTCGGCCCACCGTACCCCGGAACAGACCGCCGAGTATGCCCGCACTGCCGCGGAGCGGGGGATCAAAATTCTGATCGCCGGCGCGGGCATGTCCGCGCATCTGGCCGGGGTGGTGGCTGCCCATACCACCCTGCCGGTGATCGGCGTGCCGCTGGACGCCTCGTCCCTGAACGGCCTGGATGCTCTGCTGTCCACGGTGCAGATGCCGCCCGGCATTCCGGTTGCGACCATGGGCATCGGCAAGGCCGGCGCCCGCAATGCCGGGGTCCTGGCCGCCAGGATTCTCGCCCTCGGCAACCCGGAGCTGACCCGCGCCCTGCACGAGCTCAGCGAGGAAATGGCCCGGCAGGTGGCGGAAAAGAACAAGGCCATCGGCAACTGAGTGAAGATTGTCGGGAGCAGCGACCGGGAACTGGCGCAGGCCGTTTCGCTCCTGCGGGCCGGCGGCATTGTCGCCTTTCCCACGGAAACCTACTACGGTCTCGCGGTTGATCCCTTTAACGAGCAGGCCCTGACCAGACTTTTCCGGGTCAAGGGTCGGCCTGCTGCCAAGCCGATTTTGGTGTTGGTGGCTGATCAAGGGCAGATCGACCTGCTGGTCGTCGAGATTATCCCTGTTGCCGTTCAACTGATGGATCGGTTCTGGCCAGGACCCTTGACCCTGGTCCTGCCGGCCCGTTCCGATATCTCTCCTCTTCTCACCGGCGGCACCGGGACCGTAGGGGTGCGCCTCTCCCCGCATCCGACGGCAGCGGCCCTGCTGCGGGGCATGGGCGGCCCGCTCACCGCCACCAGCGCCAACCTTTCCGGGAAAGTACCGGCCGCAACCGCCGAAGAGGTGCTGGCTGCTTTCGGCGGCGCCCTCGATCTGGTCATCGACGGCGGCCGGACTCCGGGAAAGATGGCCTCCACCCTGGTCCGGGTCAGCGGTGACCAGGTCAGCTGCCTTCGAGAAGGCCGGATCGCTTTTGCCGAAATCCAACAAGTGTTAGGAGCAACCGGAGGCTGACGCCCGCCTTCCGCATACCATGGATACCCCTTTTCAGCTTGTTTCAGCATACACCCCATCCGGAGACCAGCCCCGGGCCATCGACCTGCTGGTCCACGGCCTGGAGGAAGGGGCACGGGATCAGGTGCTCCTCGGGGTCACCGGTTCGGGCAAGACCTTCACCATGGCCCAGGTGGTGGCGAGGGTGCAGCGGCCGGCCCTGGTCCTGGCCCCGAACAAGACCCTGGCCGCCCAACTCTTCGCCGAGTTTCGGGAGTTGTTCCCGCACAACGCGGTGGAGTATTTCGTCAGCTACTACGACTATTACCAGCCCGAGGCCTATATTCCCCAGTCCGACACCTACATCGAAAAAGACTCCTCCATTAACGACGCCATCGACAAGATGCGCCACTCGGCCACTATTTCGCTTCTCACCCGCCGGGACGTGCTCATTGTCGCCTCGGTGTCCTGCATCTACGGCCTAGGCTCGCCGGACGAATACAAGAACATGCACCTCTTCCTGAAAAAGGGCGAGGAGTATCCCATGGAGCAGGTGCAGCGGCGGCTGGTCTTCATGCTCTATGAGCGCAACGAGGTTTCTTTTCACCGGGGCACGTTTCGGGTCCGCGGCGATGTCATCGAGATCTACCCGGTGCACCAGGACGACCATGCGGTGCGCGTCGAGTTTTTCGGGGACACTGTGGAATCGGTCTCGATCATCGATCCCCTGCGCGGGGTGGTGGTGGCTGACCTGGAAGAACTGGCGGTCTTCCCGGCCAGTCACTTTGTCACCGGCCGGGACCGGCAGCAGCAGGCCTTGCGGACGATTAAGGAAGAACTGAAGGAGCGCCTCGACGAACTGCATCGGCAGAACCGGCTGGTGGAGTACCAGCGGCTGGAGCAGCGGACCATGTTCGACCTGGAGATGATCGAGGAACTGGGCTACTGCAACGGCATCGAGAACTACTCGCGCCACCTGACCGGCAAGTCCCCGGGCGCGCCGCCGCCCAACCTCCTCGACTATTTTCCCGAGGATTATCTGCTGTTCATCGACGAGTCGCATATCGCCGTGCCGCAGATCCGCGGCATGTTCAACGGCGACCGCTCGCGCAAGACCACCCTGGTCGAGTACGGCTTTCGCCTGCCCTCGGCCTTGGACAACCGGCCTCTGCGCTTTGATGAGTTCGAGGCCCGGGTCAACCAGGTCATTTATGTTTCGGCCACTCCGGGCGATTATGAATTGGAACGGGCTGAAGGAAGAATTGTCGAGCAGCTGATCCGGCCCACCGGTCTCCTGGATCCGGTGATCGAGGTGCGGCCGGCGACCAACCAGGTCGACGACCTGCTGACTGAGATCAGAAAACGCACTGAACGCGGCGAGGCGGTTTTGGTGACCACTCTCACCAAAAAGATGGCCGAGGACCTGACCGAATACTATCAAAACGTCGGGGTCAGGGTCCGCTACCTGCACTCGGACATCGACACCCTGGAACGGGTGGAGCTGATTCGGGACCTGCGCCGGGGCGAGTACAACGTCCTGGTGGGCATCAACCTTCTGCGCGAGGGGCTGGATATCCCCGAGGTCTCCCTGGTGGCGGTACTGGACGCGGACAAGGAAGGGTTTCTCCGCTCCGAGCGCTCCCTGGTCCAGACCTGCGGCCGGGCGGCGCGCAACGAGGGCGGCATGGTCATCCTCTACGCCGACAAGGTGACCGGCTCCATGCGCTACACCATGGAGGAAACGGCCCGGCGCCGGGAGATTCAGGACCGGTTCAACCTGGAGCACAGCATCACCCCGAGCACCATCCGCTCGGCGATCAAGGAAACGCTCACCGAGCACCTCAAGGCCACCGGCTGGTTCCCGGAAGAGGCCAAGGAAGAACCCGCGACCGCGGAAGCAGCGCCGGTTTATCATTCGGTGGATGATCTGCGCCTGGAAATCAAGGAATTGGAGCGGCAGATGTACCGCGCCGCCGAGGAGCTGGAATTCGAAAAGGCCGCCCAATACCGTGACCGGGTCAAGGAGCTGACCGAGCTGCTCCTGGCATGTTAGGAAAAGTTGGCAGTTATCCGTATTCAGTTTACAGTGCACTGCCAACTGATGACTGCCAACTGCCAACTCATAATGACTGATGCCTGCCACCCCTGAACCGAACCTCGGATATCGGCTTGCCCTGGCCGCGCTCCCGCCTCTGTACGTGGGATTGACCCGGTTGTGGTTCGCTACCTGCCGCCTGACCGTACATGGCCGGCAGTACCTCGACGAGGCTCTGCAAAACAGCGCGGTCATCGTCCCGTTCTGGCATTACTCGATCTTCTATATGCTGTACCACGTACGGCATTATCCGGCGGTGGCCCTGGTCAGCGCCAGTCGAGACGGTGAATTCATCGCCCGCATTGCCCGGCGCCTGGGGTTCCTCACCGTGCGCGGCTCGTCGAACCGGAAAGGGGTGCAGGCCTTGAAAGGGTTGCTCAGGGCCATGCGGGAAGGCAGAAATGTCGGCCTGGTGGCCGACGGGTCGCAGGGACCTGCGCGGCGGGTGCGGCCCGGCGCGGTCTATCTCGCCTCGAAGACCGGTGCCCCTCTGGTTCCCATGGTCTGGGCCGCCGATCGCTGCACGATTTTCGGGAGCTGGGACCGGACGGTCCTACCATGGCCGTTTTGCCGGATCGTCATGCGCTACGGGAAGCCCCTGCACGTTCCGAACAATCTGGATAATGAGGGACTCGAACAGTACAGGCAGCTTCTGGAGGAGCAAATGAACGAGATGTATGAGCAGGTCTGGCGCGAATTCGGTCGGACGCGGCACGACGACGGACCCGGTGCGGTGACCGGATCATGAGCGGCTGTTGCCGGGGTATTGTTGTTGCCGGGCTTTCCGGCGGTTCCGGCAAGTCGGTGGCTGCGGTGGGCTTGACCGCCTGTCTGCGCAGGGCAGGGGAACGGGTGGTGTCCTTCAAGAAGGGGCCCGACTACATCGATGCCGGCTGGCTCAGCCAGGCGGCGCAGCATCCATGTTACAACCTCGATCCCTTTCTCATGGCCCCGGAGGTCATTGCCGCCTCTTTTGCCCGGCATACGGTTGACGCGGATTTCGCGGTGATCGAAGGCAACCGCGGCCTTTACGACGGGGTGGATGCCGCCGGCGGCTTTTCCACGGCCGAACTGGCCATCCAACTCGGTCTGCCGGTGTTGCTCGTGGTCAACTGCAGCAAGACCACCCGGACGGTGGCGGCCATGGTCCTGGGCTGCCGGGAACTGGACAAGCGCCTGAACATCGCCGGGGTCATCCTCAACCAGATCGCCACCAGTCGGCAGGAAGGGGTGATTCGGGAGGCGGTGGAGCAGTACACCGGTATTCCGGTGGTCGGGGTCCTGCCGAGACAGAAAAAAGACATCTTCCCCATGCGTCATCTGGGAATCACCCCCCACCAGGAATCTGATGCGGTGCAGACCGCCGTTGACCATCTGGCGGATTTGGTGGCCGAACAGTTCGATCTGGCGGCGATCCGTAACCTGGCGGCGCCGGTTTCAGTAGGTGCCCTTCGAAACTCTCCGGTACGGCAGGAAAAAAAGGTCACCATCGGCGTGCTCCGGGACCGCGCCTTCCAGTTCTACTATGAGGAAAATCTGGACGCCCTGCGGGAGGCAGGCGCCGAACTGGTGCTCATCGACGCCCTCAGCGCCGCCAGCCTTCCGGAAGGTCTGGACGGGCTGTACATCGGCGGCGGCTTTCCCGAGACCAGCGCCCGTGAGCTGGCGGCCAACAGCAGCTTCCGTGAATCGGTACGACGGGCCGCGGAGCAGGGCCTGCCCATCTACGCCGAGTGCGGCGGCCTGATCTTCCTGGGCCGCGCCATCATCCTCGCCGGGACGGAATATCCTCTAGCCGGCGTCTTTCCGGTGACCTTCGGGATGGGCAAAAGGCCGCAGGCGCACGGCTACTCCATCTGCACCGCGGAGCGGGCCAATCCTTTTTACCCTCCCGGAGCCACCTTCAAGGGCCATGAGTTCCGCTACTCCACCGTCCTGCAATGGGACGGCAATCCGGAAGAGCTGGCCCTGAAGATGGAGCGGGGCACCGGTTTCCAGAGCGGGCGCGACGGCCTGGTGAAAAACAACGTTCTGGCTCTGTACACCCATGTCCTGGCCCCGGGCACCCCGGAATGGGCGCGGGGCTTAGTATCAGCGGCGCAGCGATTTTGCGCAACAAAGTAGCGTTTCCCGGACAGGTTTCGCCGACAAAGCGGAACTGACAACTAGGAGCGCGGATGGGCACAGCAAAACACCAGGCCATAACGATTGAATTATCAACGACCAGGATTTCCGCCATTATCGGCCCCCCTCTTCGATCATCTCTTTGAGGGACAATCCCTTAAGTGAATGTTTATTCCGGAACGCCCTGATTTCTGCAATAACCTCCTTTGCGGGAACTTGTCTGGCTGAATCAGGGGGCTGCAACATTGCCACCGGGACGCCATGCTTGGTAATAATCACTTTCTCCCCTTGGGCCACGAGTTGCAACAGGCGGGAAAGGTGAGTTTTTGCCTCGTATGCACCGATTGATTCCATAAACCGCTCCTTTAGACTAGCCTTATACTAGTCTAAAAATTCCCTGGATATGTCAATGGAACGCCCGGAAATATGGGAAAAAGCGGACAGTGGGGAAAATGGCAAGATCATGGGCAAATCAGGGAAATCGCTGGAAAGTATGTCCGGTATCGCGAACTGTCCCTGGTAAGAAGGGACATGCTGGCGACCGCTGCATGTGCGCCTATCAAA
>QZJD01000034.1 GCA_003604995.1 Desulfobulbus sp.
CCCTGTGTACGCCTGCGCGTGGCCGACACCACCACGCCTCGGAGTCTCACTCCGTTCGCTTACCTGTATATCGAACTTTTGTGCTTAGCCATCGGCGGCATATTTTTATGTTTTTGCGGGGTCATCAGGAATGATGGTAATCACATTTTCCATTGTTTGCCGGGGACAGAATGATTTTCGCGAAATAACGGCGAAAGGTCAGGGGAAACGCTTGCCCGGTAATTCCCCGGCAGGACAGCATGGCGGCCGCCGACTCCGTGCCGGCTGTTCTCCCCGCCGAAAAACAGGGTCCACAGCATGGCGGCCAGCAGCAGAAGCGTTAGAATCAGGAGAAGAAGGTCTTCCTTTTTCATTCTTCCTCATTAAGGTATAAGAGGCAAACAGACAACAGGACCATTATCCCCTGGTTTCGGCAAAGGTCGCCGCGAATGGATAGAAACAAACTTGCGGTCATCCATATCGTCAAAAAAGAGCTGGGCCTCTCGGATGACGAATACCGGGACATTCTGGCAAAGCATGCCGGGGTGCGCTCGGCTAAGGATCTGGATGAAGCCGGGTTCCGACGGCTCATGCACTATTTCGTCCGCAGCCGCCATTACCGGAGCAGCCGCGGCGACATCACCCTGCGCCAGAAGATGTACATCAGGCATCTGGTCGAGGAGGCCGGTTGGGAGGAAGACCATTTCGTCAATTTCATGAAAAAGTACTACAAAAAGTCCGCTCTGGAAAGCTTCAGCAAAAAGGAGGCAAGCAAGCTCATCGAAAGCCTGAAAAATATTATCAGGCACCGGAGCGGCTGATTCTTTTATGTCTTGCTAAACTGTGGTATGCAGAGAGTTCGACCAAACCCCGCATGCACCCACGGATCGTATGGCAGAAAACATCCCGCAGGACATCAAGGAAGAACTGGCAAGGGCAGCAAGCATCCACCAGCGTGCCTCTTCCGATTATGAAAAATGCCAGGAGTTCAACCGGCTGCTGTCCGATCTTCTGGACCGGCTGGAGGATGCCGGCTGCTTTCGGACCGCCGACAAGGTGATGAGCATCCTCATCGACTGCAACCCCAGACCGGGCTGCCAGTGCGACAAGGCGGCCCGGATCGGCGACAAGATCAAGAAGCTCTCCAATACCATCCGTTAGCTCGGCAAAAAAAATATGAAGATACGTATCCCTCTGTTTTTGCTGGTTGCGCTCCTGCCGCATCACCCCGCGGCGGCAACCAGCTATCCTGTTCTCTACGTGGCCCCCGGCGGATCGGGATTGCCCTGCGGCTCAAACCCTGCCCAGCCCTGCGCCAGCATCGCCACGGCCGTCGACCAGGCCGTAACCTACTCAACGGGCACCATCAGGGTCGCACAGGGGAACTATGCCGAATCCGTCGCCATAATCAACAATCTTCCGGCCGTCGGCGTGGAGCAGCTTGTCATCGAAGGGGGATGGAACACCGCGTTCAGCGGCCGCGTCAACAATCCCTCGCTGACCGCCATCACCCATAAAGCCGGCCTCTCCACTATTTTTGACCTCCAGGCGGGCACCTTTGAAAACATTTCCCTGCGGCTGGAAAACCTTACCCTGCGGGGAACCTCACCGGGCAATTCACCGGCGATCCAGGCAAATAATGCCGCGGGGAGCGTCGAGCTGGCGCTTTCCTCCTGCGTCCTCCGCGACTGTAGCGGTCCGGCGGTCCTTCTTTCCACTTCCTCAAATGGAAACACCGTTCTCCAGGTCGACCGGACCCTCATCGAAGAAAACGGCAATGACCTCGGAGGCGGGGTTATGCTCTACGGCTATGACCATGCAACCATTCAGGCCGATTTTACCGGGAACAGATTTTTAAATAATACCGCCGGTAACTATAACGGCGGCGGCATCTACTTCATGGCCTCGGACAACGCCAACCTTACCGCCTCCCTGATAAACAATATTTTTGCCGGCAACAGCGCGGAAATGGGCGGAGCCCTGGGCCTGCAGGCGTCTTTAACCGGCACGGTGGACATTACCCTGACCAACAATACCATGGTCGAAAACCACTCCCAGTCCGGAGGCGGCGGCATCCTGGTCTCCTCCCAGGACGAGGGAGATGCCCTCGTCACGATCAAAAATTCCATTGTCTGGGGAAACACAAGGAGCACGGAAAGGGGTGATCTGCACCTCCTGCAAAACGACCCGACCTCCACCGCATCAGCCACCGCGAACTACTCTCTCATAGGTTCCGTGTATGCCGGGCTGGGCAGCTATACGGCTGTCGCAACCTATGACAGGGATCCGAAGCTGGGCGCGGGGTATCACCTGTCCTCGGGATCGCCGGCCAGGGACAGCGGCCAATGCGGATATGATTTTTTCACCTATTGGCGGGTTGCCCCCTACGATGATATCGACGGCGATGCGCGACCAGGATACGGGGTGCTCTGGGGCTGCGATATCGGGGCGGACGAATTCACCTTTCCCTGGATCCTTTTCAGCCCCCTCTTCATGGACAGGGGTGAATGAAAGCCGGCCAAGCCTTGCGGCATAGATTCAGCCTGGTCCATTGATCGCAGCATTATGCGCATAGCCCTGTTCAGCGATACCCATGCAGCCCATGGGCAGATCAAAATCCCGGCCGCGGATATCCTGATTTTTGCCGGCGACATGACCCATTGCCGGACCTCGCTGGACGTCTCGGATTTCAATGATTTCCTGAAAGGCCTGCCGCACCGGCATAAAATCGTGGTCGGCGGCAATCACGATCAGATGCTGGCCCGCAATCCGGACAAGGCCAGGCGGCTCCTGTCGGCGGCGGTCTATCTCCTGGATGAAGCAGTGGTGGTCGAGGGGATCACCATCTACGGCTCACCCTGGCACCCGATATTCAACAGCCGCGCCTGCGATGCCTTTGCCCTGCCTCGCGGCAAGGCGCTCAAGGAAAAGTGGGATCTGATCCCAGCCGGGGTCGATATCCTGGTGACTCACACGCCGCCGGCGGGCATCCTCGACCAGGACGGCCCGGTTGCGCACGGCTGCTCGGACCTGACCGCCGCGGTCGCGGCCCTCAAACCCAGATACCATGTCTTCGGCCATATCCACCGCCACCACGGCATGGTCAAATGCGGCGCGACCAGCTACATCAACTGCAACGTGCAGGGCGACAACGGCGCCTTGCGCCCCGCGCTCCTGCTCGATTACGACGCAGGAAAACTCCTGGACTACGGGAGCTGACAAGAAGAATCCGCCGCCCGGCACGGGAATTGCCGCCGGAAAGGCCGGGACGCAGTCTCCCCCAACTTCAATCCTGCGCCAGGCTTCCGCGGCCTGCATCCTCCCCACCCGGGAGCCGGGCACCCATGGCAAAGCCGTCGGGCAACCCCCTGATGTAGAGATCCTGCTTGGCGTAAGGAATTTCGATGCCGGCCTCGGCAAACCGTTTGTAGACCGTGGTATTCATTACATCGAGAACGCGGCCGCGTTCCTCAGGGTGATTGACCCAGAAGAGCAGCTCAAGATCAAGGCTCGACGCGCCGAACGCCCGGAACCGGACCCGCGGCGACGGCTCCCGGCAGACCAGTGGCTCGTTCTCGGCAACCTCGCGCAGAACCTTTTTGACCAGATCGATATCCGAGCCGTAGGCCACGCCGATCTTGAGGCGGATCCGCATCTTCTCGTACAGGCCGCCGGACTGATTAATAATCATCGAATTGCCGATGATCGAGTTGGGGATGGTCACCTCGATATCGTCCCGGGTCAGAATCCGCGTGCTGCGCAAGCCGATGTTGGTCACTTTGCCGCGGCTGCCGTTGTCGAGCACGATATAGTCGCCCACCTTGTAGGGTGCATCGGCGACGATGAATACCCCGGCGAACAGGTTCGACAAGGTGTCCTTGGCGGCAAAACCGACGGCAATGCCGACGATACCCGCCGATGCCAGCCAGGCGGTCATGTCGATATGCCAGATGACGAACACTAAATAGATGCCGACCCCAAAAATGAGCACCTTGGCGATATTGTCGAACAGGGTCACGGTCCGTCGCTGGATAAAACTGATTTTCCCGGAATAGTCGGCCACCCGGTTGAGCAGCATGGTGGCGCAGCGGCCCAGGAAGATAACCCAGATGATCACGCTGACGGTGTGGACGATCCGGCTCAGGAGCGTTTCCCAGAATACGGGCAACGGCATCAAGTCGATCCCGGCCGTTACGCCTATCGCCACCAGGGTGTAGGTAACCGGCGGCTGCAGGAGATGGACCAACTGGTCGTCGAACTGGAAGCGGGTGCGCGAAGTGAAGCGCCGCAGCAGGCGAAACAACAGCACGGTAAACAGGGAAGCCAGGGACAAAATGATCAGGATCAACAAGCCGCCTTGGATCCATGGATCGGCCGACAAGGTTTCAATGAGCGGCCGGAATGAATCGGAAACCATTTTTTTCAGCGAAATTCCTCCCTGGCCCTGTTCATCCGCGGCCCACAGGGCGGCTGGCGACAAGACGAAAAAGAACGGCAATATCCACACAACACCTCGAACCATCCACACCTCCAGAAAAAATCGGGGTCAGACCCCGATTACCGGTTATTGTTGTTTTCCCCGAAGGGTTTCGTCCAGGAAGGCCAGAAACCGCTGCCAGGATTGTTGATCAGCGGCCTCGCGGTAGCTCTTCGCGCCAAAGACGGTAAAGCCGTGCGGCGCGCCGCCGTAGGTGATCATCTCATGGGGAACCCCCTGTTTCTCCAGGGCAACGGCCAGGGCGCCAAAGTCATTCATGGTGATATTGGCGTCGGCCGTTCCGTGCAGGACCAGCACCCTGCCCCGGGCGGCGGCGTAGTCCTGGCCCTCCGGGGTGGCCAGGCCGCCGTGGAAGGTGACGATCCCCTTGACATCCGCGCCCGCGCGGGCAAACTCCAGGACGGCGGCACCGCCGAAACAATAGCCCATGGCCACGGCATTGTCGATGTTCGCCCCCTGGGCCGCCGCCTCTTTCATGGCGCCGTCCAGCAGGGCCCGCATTTTCGGCCGGTCCTTGTAAAGTTCGCCGGTGTGCTGCCGCTTGTCCTTGTCTTCGGTCGGCCGGATGCCCGCCCCGAACAGGTCCGCGGCAAAGACGGCATACCCCTGTTCGGCAAGCATCTCGGCCCGCTTCACCTCATATTCGGTCAGGCCGTCCCAATCATGGATGAGCAGGACAAGCGGCGCCGAGGCAGAGGGGCTGGTATAATAGCCGGCATACTCTTGCCCGTTCACCTGGTAGGTGACGTGTTTCCCCTCGGCAGAGGCCGGGGAGGGATCAAAAAGGGTTGCGACCAGGAGCGTCAGTCCCGCCAGCAGCGCGAAACCGACGCCGGCACCCCTGGTAAGCTTTCGAAACCTCGACGGCGGATGCGTAGAGTTTTGACTTTTTGCAGGCTTATCCATACTTGAGAAGCATACGGCCATCATCGCACCATCCTCCCGGCATGTTGATTTATTGAGAACGTGACAGGCCCGCCGCCGGTCCCTGTGAACGGCGGCAGCCTGTCAATCAGACGAATTGCCCGTATTGTACCATTGGGTCAGGAAACGATCCAGGTTGTTGGCGAAATTCTGCCGGTCTTTCCGGTTCAGGGCGGCAGGGCCGCCGGTGTCGATGCCGCCGGCGCGCAGGTCATCCATGAAGTTCCGCATGGAGAGCCGTTCCCTGACCGTCGCTTCCGTATAGAGTTCGCCGCGGGGATTGAGGGCAAAGGCCCCCCTGGCCACCACCTCGGCGGCCAGAGGGATATCGGCGGTGATCACCAGGTCGCCCTTTGCGCAGCGGCGGGCGATCTCCTTATCCGCCACGTCCGGGCCGGCCGCGACCCTGATCGTGCTGATGTATTTCGAAGGAGGTGGCCGTAGCGGTACATTGGCGACCAGGACCAAGGGCACCTTCACCCGTTCCGCCGCCCGATAGAGGAGCTCCTTGATCGCCGCCGGGCAGGCATCGCCGTCAATCCAGATCCGCATCAGTCCGCCGCAACCATGGGTCAGCTTCCGGCCACCAGCTGTTCACGGGCCATTAGCCCCAGAGAGAGGCATTCCTTGCCGACCATGCAGCGGTCGACATCCTCGTCATCAAGAAAGGTCAAGCCCCTTTCGTTGCCCGCGTTATAGGTGACCCGCCAGGCCTTGAGCGCATCATCATGGGTTACATGAAGATCAACGCCGCAACCTCCCAGCTCCGGCATCATCTCGGTCAGCTTCCTGCATATATCGATTCTGTCGTCCATAGCATCCTCCATGTCAGACAAGCCGCCACGGTCGCATCATCGACCTGGCTGGATCCATTCACTGCCTGTACCTAAACTATAAATCGAAACGGTAGGATTACCAGCCAAAGGAGAGAGATGCCCAGTGGGGGATCTCATCATTATTTGACTTCTTTTCTCCCTGAATCATATACTTAAATTAATGGAAAGCCACGCTTCATCTCTTGGAATGACGCGAAAGGAGGAAAGATCATGAAATATTTCATATACCTCGTTGCAATGTTCACGGTTTGCTGTCCACTCTCGCTGGCAGCCGCACAGGACAAAGTGGTGGTTATTCCGCTCAACACCTGTCCCTCGGAATTTACAAAATGTGACGGCAAATGCGTCGATACCGCCAACAATTCCCTGTATTGCGGAAATTGCGTGACAGTTTGTCCGGCGGATTCATTTTGTCTCAACGGACTGTGCGTCAGCAGGTGTGACGACAACAACATCTGCACGGACGATCTGTATGCCCCCTCTTCCGGATGCTCCTATACCTTCATCCCGGGACCGGACTGCCCATGCAACCCGGTGACCCAGGACTGCCCTGCTATGGATAATGCCTGCTATCTTCTGCCGGTGACGGGTGAGACCCTCTGTGCCACTATACCTTCGGGAGCCATTGGCCTGGTCCAGGATGATCACTGTTACGGTCCTGATCTGGATTCATGCTACTTAAACGGCTGCGACAAGGGCTATGGGGCAAACCAGCCCGACAATACATGTGCTTTTTTCTGCAGTCCGATTGACAACTGGCTGGACAATGTCCAGGGACTGGCCGGCGATCCCGCCGGAATCACCTGCGGCTCCACCTTTGCAGGCGTCCGTCCGGACGGCCCCGGAGCGGGATATGAGTGCCGCTATATTCAAAGTTTTTACAGCAACACCGAGCTGGTTGCCGAAACGATCGGCATGTGCCTGAGCAGCGCTGCCTACGGCACCTGCGCCGTTTTTGACTGGGTTCAGCTGCAGGCGGACATTGCGAGCGGCGCGGCCAATGCGCCTGATTACTGTACGAATTATCCGAATCGCTGCATGACCGAATGCATCTCTCTCGCCACCTTCGATGCGGCAACAGGTGCAATGGCAAACAGCCGGACCCTGGAACTGTACAAATCCTTTTTATCGGATGCAAAGGGGCTGAAATGAAGTAAGACAACCGGGGCCTGAGCCGATGCACCCAGTCACGTCCGGAGTTACCGGTTCTTTTTCGCGGTCCCCTCTTCGAGCCGGCGGGCGATCTCGCTGCCGGGTATGGCCTCTATCCGCTTGCTCAGTGGAAAGTGCGCCGTGGTCCGGCAGGCGATATATCCCTTTTGCAGGGAGTTTTCGCCGTTCATTTTCGCATGGGCCGCAGTACCTTTCAGATATCCAGGTCAGGCGTCTCGCTGGATTTCATCTCCAGGGCGGTTAGTCTGCCTCCCTTCTCGACCAGCAGATGCATGAGGCTCATATGTCAGGAATAAAGAGTTTACTCTCTTCTTATCCTATTTCACTCGTCAGAAGGCCGGATCAGCTGATCCCTCCCGGTCGCAGCCCGTTTCTTTCCGGGCGAAGAGGGCGAGGATTTCCGGAGGTTGAATCTTGTAGGCCTGTTTTGCCAGCTTTTTTAATGGCCGCTTTATTGTGGGCAGCGGCTGGAGCGGCGGCAGGATCGTCATTGTCTGCTCGATGGGGCGGGGCGGGGCGAGGTGCAGTTTTTGCTCCAAGCCCTCGGCGAGCCCAATCTCCATGCCGCCCTGCATGGAACCGGTTGCCTTAGGGTCCTCCATGGACTGCAGAAAATGGAGAATGACATTCAGGTCGTTCTCTCTGTAGAACTCCTTAATCTCCTCGGCGATAAAGGCCCGGTCATCCTGGAGTTCCCGGACCCTTTGCCTGTAGAGTTCGGCGTGCATGGTCAGATTCTCATAGCAGTCCAGGATGTAGTTCGTGAAGCGGCTCGACCTGAACATGCCGTGAAAGTGCTGGCAGGCGAGGACTCTCTTGATGATGTTGAACGACTGGCTCAGATACGGATCGTAAAAAAGCTCTTTGTGCAGCCCGATCAGGTCGAGAAAGGAGGTAATCAGCTCTTCGTCTCTGAGCAGCACATAAATGCGGATCAGGTCGAAACTGATCCGCTTCTGGAGGATATAGGAATATTGTCTGGTCTTTTCGGAAAGGGCCAGTTCATCCTCTTCGATCAGCTTGCGAAACCCGAAGTAGCGCATCGCGATATCGCGCTTGATCTCCGAGGCCATTATATCTTCGAGGGTGGGTTGACTGGCCATGGTTACCGTTTATGTTGTCACCTCGATCATGCTGGTCATATTCTACAGAGGAGCCCGGGTCTCGTAAAGAGTATGCTGAAATTTCCGGGGCGTGAATAAATAATCAGGGTCAGTTTACTCCCTTTCTTAACGAGCCTCTTGCAAAATGAACGTCGTCGCGAGATCGAAAGAAAAATATTCCGGGCAAGGATGAGTTGTGAAATCGCCCGGAAGCGGAGCAGCGCTCCGTTGAGGACGACTTACAAGAAAGACGCCGCCCAGGATATTTTTAGCCGATCGGAGCAGATCGGTCATTTTGAAAGAGGCTCTTACCCTGTGACATTGTTCCTGACTTGACCTCGCGCCGATCATCCTGGTGCGACTCCCATTGTTACTTCATATTCCCTGTGTTATGTTCCGGCGCCAATTTTGATGAACTCTCATGCCGGTGCTGAAAGCAAGTCATGCCTTTGCCCTGCTTGAACCCGCAGTCCCTGGCAGGCCGGTACCCGGGTCATGATCGCGGCAAATTCAATAGCACTGTGAGTCCACTTATCTCGTTTTATTGAGGACGTTTTATGCTTCAACTCAGCAATATCACCCGCCAGCACGGCGACCGTATCCTGTTCCGTGATGCCGGGTTCCAACTCCAGCCCGGAGACAGGGTCGGCCTGGTCGGCCCGAACGGAGCCGGGAAAAGCACGATATTCCGGATCATAAACGGCGAGGAAGCGCTGGACAAAGGCAGCGTGACCTGCGCCAAAAAGACGGTGATCGGCCACTTTTCGCAGGATGTAGGGGATATGACCGGCCGCACGGCGTTGGCCGAAGTAAAATCGGCGGCGGAAGATATCGTCCGGCTGGGCGAAGAGCTCAGGCAGATGGAGGCGGCGATGACGGAACCCATGGAGGCAGAGGCCATGGACGCGCTGCTGGCCCGCTACGGCGATGCCGTTGAGGAGTTTGAACACCGGGGCGGCTATGGCCTGGAAAGCCGTGCCCAGGAGGTATTGACCGGCCTTGGCATCGGCCCGGACGACCACCTGCGCCCGGTTGAATCGTTCAGTGGCGGCTGGAAGATGCGGATCGCGTTGGCCAAAATTCTTACCATCAATCCCGACATCCTCCTCCTGGACGAGCCCACCAACCATCTGGACGTCGAGTCCATCGTCTGGCTCGAAAACTGGCTCGCCAAGGAGTTCAAGGGCGCGGTCCTCATGACATCCCATGACCGGGACTTCATGAACGGCCTCGTCAGCCGGATCATCGAAGTGGCAAACGGTTCACTCACGGCCTATTCGGGAAACTATGATTTCTATCTGCGGGAAAGGGAAATCCGCCGGGAACAGCTTGTGGCCAGCTTCCAGCGGCAGCAGGCGATGCTGGCCAAGGAGGAAGAGTTCATCGCCCGTTTCGCGGCTCGCGCCTCCCACGCCGCCCAGGTGCAGTCCCGGGTGAAGAAGCTGGAGAAGATCGAACGGATCGAACTGCCACCCGAACAGCGACTGATCCGCTTCGAGTTTACGGAGCCACCCAGAAGCGGCAACGACGTGGTCCGCTGCGAAGGGCTCGCCAAGACCTGGCCTCTTGCCGAGGGTGGAGAAAAATCCGTGTTCAGCGGGGTTTCCGGGCTTATCGGCCGGCAGGAGAAAATAGCCGTGGTCGGGGTGAACGGTGCCGGAAAATCAACCTTCCTGAAAGTGCTGGCCGGGCGGACCGAACCCAGCGCCGGGACAATGACCATCGGCGCCAGCGTCACGACCGGCTATTTCAGCCAGCACGCTCTGGACCTCCTGCATCCGGACCGCACCATCTTCGAAACGGTGCAGGACGCCATGCCCGACGCCAGCATCGGAACCATCCGCAACCTCTGCGGCGCCTTTCTTTTTTCCGGTGATGACGTGGACAAGCGGATATCCATCCTCTCCGGCGGGGAGAAGAGCCGGGTGGTGCTCGCAACCCTTCTTGCGCGGCCGCTCAACTTCCTCATTCTCGACGAGCCCACCAACCACCTCGACATCCTGAGCCGGGGAATCCTGCTTGAGGCTCTACAGAAATACAGCGGGACCGTGGTGCTCGTCAGCCATGACCGCCATTTCCTGCGCTCGCTGGCAACCCGGGTTTTTGAGCTTGACCATGGCGAGATGCGGATATATGAAGGCAATTATTCCTACTACCTGCGTAAAAGCGGGGCAGAACCTGCAGCCTGAACAGCTCTGTTCTTGGCAAAAGCCAAGGGCAGAGCGGACCCCTCGCCTTCACGGTCACTCCTTCCCCTTGCCGCCAAGCTTCATCACCACATAAATGGCGATCAACAGAGGGAAAAGATACAAGCCTTCCAAAATCCGGCCCCCGGAAAAAGAGTACATACTGAACAGCAGGCCGACGATTAACAATACCAGAAAAACTTTGGCCAACAGGCGGTTCATGGAAACTCCTTCGGTATTCCAGGCCAGGCGGGCAAATCGATGCAGGCGGCCGGCATGGCCGTCCTCTTTATGCAAAGGGTGTCAACTGGGTATTGTTGAGAGCCACAAATCATACATCTTTCCAGCCGGTAACGACCTTGCCAAATTCTTCCTGCAATGCCGGGCGGCGCACATTGGCCTGTTTAACCTGCCTGACGAATTCTAACCATTTTTCCGGTGCCTTGAGTATATCGACATACATGTGCCGCACCTTCTCCATCACCCCGGCCTTCCGAACATAGTCTTTTCTGACTGCGCTGCGGTCCAAATTGCCGAGGCCGGAACGGTAATACTGCAAGATCTGTTCAGGAAAGTGCGTTTCAAGCTTCGTTGCCGTCTTCAACTCATCGCCATCACTGTATCCCCAGGAGGGATAACCCATTTTCAGGAGCACAGCCAATGCTTGGTCATACTCCTTGCGATGCATGTGTATTTTCAACTTTTCAGAATCCCATGTCCGGCCTAGCTTGTCCAGAACAGCGGCTTCATAATCCTCCCATTCCTCTTTTGCGCAGAGCTTCTTAAATGCCTGATATTTTTTAAGGGTAAGTTGATCAGCCGCCTGCTCGAACTGCAAAGCAAGATACCGTTTCCGGTCGCCGGTTTCTTCCGCGCGCTCCGCCAGAAAAAGACGCAGGTCGTCCATTCTGCCTTCTCCCTGCTTCAACCCTTTTTCCGCGATCTCCAGAGCCGTTTCTTTTTCGCCCGCATCCCAGTAATAGGTTGCCAGGTCGTGATAATCCATCCCGTACTGCATCTTCATGGCGCGCAATGCAAGATATTTTTTGCGATCACCGATACGGCGGTAAATCCGGCGGGCATGATCCATGGGCCAGTCTTTATGCATGGCCTCAAAGTCCTTGGCAAGCCTGCGCAGATCATCATTATCGTAGCAAGCAGCATAGGCGACATCATACAGATCGTCAGCCAGGCCCGAGTTGCCGCTCCTGATATAGGGAAGCATCTCGTTGATCAGTTCCCGGCGATAGTCAGAGGGCACCTTGTGCTTATGTAATTTTTGCCGGATATCGCTCAACAGAACCGCAACCTGGTCCTCCAGGCCATAATCGCCGCCGCCGTATTCATCAAGTTCAGCAAGGTCCGGCTCGAGCTCTCCCCAGATGGCGAAAATTTCTTCCCCTCCGGCGGTTTCATGCTGTTTGCGAGAAAGTTTCACATGTTTCTTCAGGTACTCGAAACAGGCACGACGGACCTCGGGTTCCGCAATGGCAAGATCTTCGATAAGCCCAATCAGGACGCTGGGGTCGGCACCCTCCAGCAGCTGCCGCAATGGATCCTGGTGTTTGCTTTTTTTCTTTGCGCTCATGTCCTCCTCAAACGGAAAAAGTGACAAGCTGGTCAAGAAGGGGCAGCTTCCGGACAGTATACCTCGGATCCAGAATATCCTTCGAGGTCGGGATACATTCAATCAATCCGAAAAAAGAGGCAAAATGATGCAACACCCGGTACGTATAACACCGCCGCACTGTTTCTTCCGATGACCTGTAGGCCGTCTCGGCCACCTCGGCCAGCAACCGCGGAAACGCCTTGATGAAGATGTCGTCGTAAAAGATATGCGACCGCGTTGTGCCGCCGTATTTCCGGAGGATATAGAGAGTGAAAAGAAAGGACTGCTGCATAAAATACAGCTCTTCGTAGCCGTCCCGGTAGGCCCAGTTGAATTTGCTGACATAGGCCCGGAACAGTTCGGGATAGAGAGCCCCTAGGCCATGGGCATCGATTCCTTCCCGGCACTTCCGGGTCACGACAAAACTGCCCTTATACTTCCGGACGATCCCGGCCAATCCGGCGACAAGCCGCAGACAATGCATCTCCCCGAATTCCGGCTCCGTTCTGATAGTGAATATCCGGGTCCTCTCTTTGTATTTCTCTTCCCCCCAATACGCCAGCGCTGCTTCCCGGCAGAACTTCTGCGGCAGATTGCCGGTGGCGGTGGCTTTCAACCCCTTTTCGCCGATAGCATCGAGAAGCAGGGAAAGCAGTCTGAGAATCGGGACATCCGGCGGGGGCTGGACAGAATCGTTGAACCTCGCCAACTCCGGGGAATCGAATGGAAAATGCAGGAAACGGTGCATCCGGGCCGGCGAAAGACCATGAAATTCGGCAAGAGGCGCATTGTTTTTCCGCTGCATCAGCAAGTTCAATTCGGCCTGGAGCTCCGCGAGGGACGAGTATTGACGTTTCGCCGACTCGCCGCGGACCTCGGCCATGATGTCCGCAAGGTCTCCAGTCCCTGGCTTGCCGTCCACCCGACCCAGACAGCACTTCTTATACTTTTTGCCGCTGCCGCAGGGGCACGGATCATTTCCATGTATTTTCATGTCTTGTGTCTTCCCCTCATTTGCACCCGCTTATGATCCTGTTGTCTGCCACCTCCGCAAGACACTGTCAATCCGGGCACGAACCTCCGCGCGCGCCGACATCCTGTCCTCTCCCCTCAGGAGAAGTTCATCGTAGTTTGTTTCCTGATGGCGGATATGGGCGGTGACCGCCAGCCGAACCGCTTCTTCGTCCAGCGCCTTGGCGGAGGCGCTGCGGCCGACTCGACCGCTGTATTTGCGGCAGGCATGTTCTGCTACGATCTTCTCACGACCTGCCGGGCAGCCCGGGAACAGTTCCCTTACCCGGTCAGCAAACCGGCCAAGGTAGTCTTCATCCAGCTCTGCTCTCCGTATTGCAGCCTGCGCACGTCGCAACTCCCGTTGCCCCGCATCGGCCTCGCATTCGATTACCGCCCGCTCAATGGCAGCGTTTTCGACCAGAAGCCCCTGGCGCTCATAGCGTTTGCGGGCCCGACTCCATTTCAGGACAACCGCGGAAAGCCCTGAGTGCTTACGGGAGCGCCGGGTAAGCGCGGTATCGCCGGACGGGAGAAAGACCAGATGGTCCAGGTCGGCACAGCTCAAGCACGCTGCTTTTCGCTCCGCGCCCTGCAGCGTTATCCAGGCGCTGTTGCCAAGCTCTTCCCCGCACTCGTCGCATTTCGACCCGCCGGAGGCGATAAACACGGTCAGTTCGTTCGGTTGCTTCTTCTTTTGCGTCATCGCCTTGGACCTTTAACGAAAGCCAAGAAATCAGTAGGATCCCTATTCCGACATCAAATCAAGTAAGGTGTCCCCTGAGCTTCTACGAGAGGCTCAAGTCGTCAGCCGACGTGGTTCTCCGGTTCAGCGGGCAGCTGGGCGCTGTGCCAAACGGCAACGACCCAGACGGTCTTCTCCTTGATTTTGTAAAAGAACCGGTACGGCCTCACAATTACCTCCCGGAACGGGAGATCTGAAAACTCGGGGATATGCCTCCCGGACTCCGGGAACTTCTTCAGCCGGGAAAGCGACCTTTCCGCCTTCTTGCGAAAACTTACCGCCGCCGCTGGATTATCCCGGCAGATAAAGGCAATGGCATCGAGGAACTGACGCCGGCCGGTCGGCGTGAAAAGGACTTTCAAGACGGTGAGGGTCCAAGCAGCCGATCGGCTTCTTTCAGGACCTCGTCCAGGTCATGACCGACACCTGCCTCGATTTCCTTCTCACCGCGCGCAAGGAGCCGCAGGATGTCGATTTCCTGCTGGGTTTGTTCATACACATCCGCGCTGACCATAACCGCGGCGGCCCGTCCCCGCTGCGTGATAAAGACCGGCTGCCTGGACCGCGAAATGGTCTTGACCACGTCACTGGCTTTTTGTCTCAGTTCTGAAATGGGGATGATTTTCGGCATTGCTGACATTGGAAGTACCTCCTGTTGTACCATACAGAATACTTCCAACATATCATTTCGTCAAGCCGGCGCCTGATGCGCTTCAAAGGCAACGATGTCCAAGCAGCCCGGTATAAACGCGGGAAATGGTAATCTGGATCTGTCCCGATTACCCTTCTGGTTTGATATCAGCTCCCTATTCTACCCGGAATGCTAATGTTATGTTTCAAGACTCCTTCTTCTATTGCCGGGGTCATGATTCTCCCAATGTTGCTATCGTTCTCATACGTTGCACAATTATCGGCACCCTTGCCTGGCTTGCCGCATCAGTCGGCATATTGCCCGGCAGAGCCTCGCGAAAGTCGGGATTTTCCAACAATTCCCGGAATCGCCGCGCGAGGTGAGCCCTTAACTCGGGAGACGCCTGCCCTACCTCTTCCGCCACTTCCGGCCTGCCATCCAAAATCGCCACGATATCCTCTATATCGTGACTCATCATGAAATCATTATTCCCCCGGCCATCGAAGGCCGCAAATTTGCAGGCAAGAAAATATGGCGCGGTGATCATCCGGATGTGTTTCCCCGATGGCAGTTCATGAAGAGCAGCAGCCCTTGATAGCCTCTTCATACCAATGACTGCCAAAACCAAGGATGTCCGTGTCCGTCGGCATTACGTCTAAAATGATATTGGATGCTTTCCATCGGCAAATCGGGGCATCTTCGCTGGAATCCTCATGGAAACCATGATCACGCAGCAATTCCGCTAAACGATAATAATCAGCTAATGTTGCCGCTTCCGTTATGACATCAACATCATGGGTAAGGCGGACAGGCGGCGCCGCTAAATCTGTCAGGAGCAGGCCAACAGCACAGCCACCAAGGAAAACCAACCGGTCGGCGAGTTCTCCGAGCTGGGCAACGGTGCGTTCCAGTATATCGAGGTTAGGATTCAATATCCTGGGCATAATGGTACTGACTCAAACGTTTTTCCAGCTCATCAATTGCAATTTTTTGTTCACGTGCCCTGCCTCCTCTTATTGCATCGACAAGGACGAGAAGTTCGTACAGGCTATTATCTGCTTGGGCAGCGCTGGGGGCATGTCTGCACAGAGGAGCGAATGCGATCCCCCGAACCTTCCCCTCCGGGTACGGCCAGACCGGGGGCGGCTCGTTGCTGCTGTCTATAAATAGTTCATCGAGAGGGGGGGCGGCATATCCCGTTGGCATACCTCGCGTCAGCTCCCCCCGCTCGACGGGAAAAACGTATTTAAGGCCATGAACAAGGAATTCCTTCAGATTGCGAATATGGGGCACGATCGTGTTCCCTTGCTGTACGGCAAGCCGCGAGTCCAGAATTCGTTTTATCCCGGAATGCACTTGCGACGGGCTCATGGACAGTTCAACCGCAAGGGGTGCATATGCCCAGGACCGGCTCCCGATCGCAACCAGTTTCAATAAAATGAGAATATCTTGAGATTTGAGCATGCCTTGACGTTCCTTATTCTAGATTCCAGAATAAAGAATAGCATGAATTTTAAAAAAAACAAATATTGTTTTAAATTTGAGTTTCAGACAGGAGTTCCCCGCATCCAACCATTAGCCTTTTATCAATCCTTTCTTCTTGGATCGCGGCAGTTTTTTTATCCTGAGCTCTAACTTGGCGGCAGCTGATTTTGAATCGACATTTTCCGAGTAGACCAGCTTTACAGGCCTTCTGGGTCGAGTATATCGGGCTCCGTCCTTACCGGAGTTGTGGGCATCTATTCTCTTTTCAAGATTGTTTGTAATTCCGGTATACAGCGTCCCGTCACTGCAGGAAACCATATAAACACACCAGATGTCGCAATCCTTACTCATTCGCTGTATGCATAGAGTTCGTGGATAATCAAGCCATTCCTCCCCCTGCTGTTTGCAGGAAGGTCGAAGGGTTCTTTTTGAGGAGCAGAAAAGTCAACGGTAGATCTGACTTCTTGCCCAGTTTCTTGGATAACCGGATGAATTGAATATAGTGTCCCCTGAATTCCACTGATCATGGATGTCCCCTGAATTCCATCAGACATGCCAGTTTTCCAGTGAGGGCTCGGAAAAGTCGGAAAAGTCGGTGATGTTGCGAGTTACCAGAATCAATTGATGGACAGCGGCGATGGCGGCTATCTGGCCGTCCACGAAGGCTGGGGTCTTTCCTTGGCCGACAAGCCGGGCCCGCTCTTCGGCATGCCGAGCGGCGGCCTGCTCATCGTAGGGGAGAATAGGAAGGTTCGGCAGGACGACCTGGTAAAGATAGGTTTCAATGGTTTCCCGTTTGCGTGAGGGTGGCAGGCGGCGACAGCCGAATTGCAGCTCGTGCCAGACTGGGGCGGCGGTGGCGATTTCGTCACGGTGACGGGATAATTTGTCCATGATGGCCGGCAGTGGTGAGGTTTTTACGGCTTCGGAAAGAACATTGGTGTCCAGCAGATATTTGATCACCACGGTTCCCCCCGGCCCGGAGAGCGGTCGCGCAGCCCACTGAAATCGGCGTCGGTGATGACCGACTCTTGGGATTCCTGTTGCCGGCGACGGAAGCTTTCCAAAGCGCTCCAGAAACCTTCTTGTCGCCGGGTGAGCCGCTCGTAATCCCGAATCGAGATGAGCACCGCCACCGGTTTACCCCGCCGGGTCAACTCGATGGTCACTCCTTCGTCCGTGCTGTGAACCAGCGCCGGCAGCCGATTTTTAGCCTCGGCTATAGAAAATTGCTTGTTCATGACAACTCCTCCGCAAACTGACCAGCGTTACGCTCCTTGAGTTACACTCCTTGTGTCCAAGATAGCCATCTTGATGGCCATTTGTCAAGGATGAAGGCCTCTTAACAAAATGAATGACGGGCAAGGGGTATCTTTGTCAAATCAAATTGGCAGGTTAAGGCTGTCCCACATTGCCACGACAGATGCGCACCTATCGGGAGTTCTGGTGTGTACAAAGCACAGCAGATTCCGAACCAAATTCCACTATGGGGCAACAGTTCAGTATCCTGTCCCCGGAACTCTGGTTTGATATCAGCTTCCTATTCTACCCGGAATGCTAATGTTATATTTAAGATCCATTCTCTCTTCTTTTCTGGCCTTCTTCTTTTCGAGGAAAAGGAATTGACTTCGATATCGCGCCGGGCTACCTTTTCAAAGACCGGGACCGGTGAACGTGAGATGCCAGATTGCTGCTTCGCCGCATCGTGGTCTGCCTGGCATATCTCCTGACGAGAGGCCTTCATGAATCGAAAGGAAGTTCTACAGCTTCTTACCATAGCCAAGCCCGAGCTGGAAAGGCGTTATGGCGTTGTCCGGCTGGCGCTCTTCGGTTCCGTTGCGCGGGATGAACCCCGTCCGGAAAGTGATGTGGATATCGTTGTCTCGTTCGACGGACCGGCGACATCCCAACGTTACTTTGGCGTACAGTTTTATCTGGAAGATGCCTTGGGCTGTCCCGTCGACCTGGTAACCGACAAGGCCCTGCGCCCGGAATTGCGTCCCTTTATCGAACGGGAGGCAGTGAATGTCTGAGCGCGAATGGCGCTTTTATCTCGACGATATGATCACCTTTGCCGAAAAGGTCTTGGCCTACACGGAAGGGTTGGACCTGGAACGCTTTGCGGCAAGCGGCCTTAACTATGATGCAACCGTGCGCAACCTGGAACTGCTGGGTGAAGCGGCTACTCATATTCCTGACGCGATCCGTGCAGGCCACCCGGAGATACCCTGGCGACAGATCATCGCCACCCGCAATCAATTGATCCACGGCTATCTCGGCATCGACAACGATATCCTGTGGAGCATCGTCAAAGATGATATCACCGCCGTGCTTCCCCTGCTCAAGGCAGCGAAAAAGGCCGAGTCTGAATAAGCAAATGCTACATTGCAAGACTTGACCCTATTTCTTCCCCATCGGTCATTGAGCTTTCTTGCCGACCTTGAAGGCCTTGCCGATGAATTCGCCGATACCGTGATAGCTCTGGCTGCCAGGGCTGAAGATCAGGGGGCGAATCTTTTCGAT
>QZJD01000097.1 GCA_003604995.1 Desulfobulbus sp.
TTGCAGCAGCTGATGATGCCCCTGGAGGGAGAGATCGAGCCCCGCGATCCTCTTTATGTCGAAGGCTACAATTTTTTTGCGCCGCTGCTCTGCGCCTTTGTCCAGCAGATTGCCCAGCGGTGCCGGGAGCTGCATATCTCCAGGATCTTTTTCCTCTCCCGGGAGGGCTGGACCTTCAAAAAAATATGGGAGCGGATCGTGCCGACCCTCTTCCCGGACGGGCGGCTGCCGGCGGTCGAATACCTGTACGTGAGCAGAATGGCCCTGGCCGGCGCCAGCTGCGCCTATCAGGGGCTGACCAGGACCAACGCGGATATCGCCTTCCTGCCTCTGGGCAACTCCGATTTCCGTGACGTCTGCCGCATTTTTGCTCTCGACCCGGAACCGTTGCTGCCCCATCTCCGGCGCCATCAGCTGACCCCGGAGACGACGCTCAGTCCCCATCATGCGGGCTTCACCCCGGAAAATCGGCTGCGCTTCAACGAGATGCTGGAGGACGACGCGTTCCAGGAAGCAGTCCGGAGCCAGGTCCGCCCCTGCAATGATGCATTGCAACGTTACCTGGAGGATGTCGGCTTTTTTGCCTCCCCGGAGGCGGCCATCGTTGATATCGGCTGGCTGGGGACCATCCAGCGCTTCCTCCATGAGGCCATCGCCCACCGCGAGGATGCACCGCGTTGCCACGGGTTTCTGCTGTGCGCGACCCGCGGGATCCCCTATCCGACTACCCCGGACAACTATATCGACGGCGTGCTCTACGATCGGCATCGCTTCGACCTGGCCGGCAGCTCGATTCTTTATGCCCGGGATGTGTTTGAAGAGGCCTGCCGGGCCCCGCACCCGACCTTGAACCGGTATCGCCTGACCGACCAGGGCTACGAACTGGAGTTTCGCCGGCACGATGATGCGACCGGCCGGGCGGAACAGGAGCAGGACAGGCATTTCGCGTCTCTTCAGGAAGGGATCATGGCCGGCGCCGAGCGCTTCGGGCCGGCATCCGCCCTGCTCGGCTACACCCTTGACGATTACAAGCCCTGGTTCAACTATCTGATGACCGGCAAGCTCGCCTTTCCCAGGACCGAAGAGGTGATGGCGATCAGGCACCGGCATCATCTGGATGATTTCCACGGGGGCAGGAAGCCGCTGCCGCGGTATGCAAAATCGCAGGAGTACCTGTGGGACAGGTCCGGGGCCGCCCTTCGCTTCAGCCCCCTGCTGAGAACCCGCACCTTTCTGCGGCACATCAAGGACCGGTTGAATGAATAATATTTCCCTCGAGTACATTTGGATAACGCAATATGGAACAGCCAGTTTTGACAAAGCGCTTTGATCTGGCCGGCAACACGGTGCCGCGGGTCTTCAGGCACCAGGTTCTGGCCCGGTTGATCCCCATGGGCAACTATCGGGGCGGGGCCGGATTCCGGTGCCTGCTTGTTTTTATCGTGCTCCACTATCTGGGCGGACCGCTCTTCCGGGTGCTGATCCGTTATGAGCGTGAGCTGGCCGGGTTGTACAGAATCAAGGAACGGTTGCAGAAGAAGGGTTCGCCCCCGGAGGGGCGGCCGGAACAGGGAGGGCTGTGAGGTGGACGCCAATCAGTGGATACCGCGATACGGAAAGACGCTGCTGGCCCTGGCCGTTTCCGCGATTTTTTACGCCGTTCTCCTGGTGGTGGTCATGTCGGTCTGGCCCGCCTCCAATGTGATCAAGGTGGTGGCGGAAATCGATCATCCCGACCAGTTCCAGGTCTATTACAACAACGCGTTCCGCAAGATTGCCTTTGAGGAGAAGTTTTCCAGGAAGTCCGATCCGGTTCCGGCCGGCCGGAAAACCGATGTGCTGATCAAACTGGGTGACAAACCGGTGCACCGGTTGCGCCTGGACCCCGGTGACCTGCCCGGTACGGCCAGGATCTACCACATCAAGGTGGCCAGTTTCCTCACCAAAAGCAGGGAATACGGCCCGGCGGAGATCCACCGCCTGTTCCGGCCCGGCAACGACCAGGTTGCCCTGACCCTGGAGAAGGATCATGTCGCCGTGGTCTCCACCGGCGAGGACCCTTCCTTGATTGCGGTCGAGCCCCTCCTGCCCGGCAACCGGTTTTTCCCCTATGCCCTGACCCTGGCCTTTTCAACGGCGCTGTTTCTTTTCCTCCGGCGCTTTGATTACGCCTCGTTTCCCGCCTTTTACGATATCACCAGGAAGACGCCCTCCCTGGGCAAGAACATTACCAGCCTGGACGGGCTCCGCGGACTGGCCACGGTGATCATCATCATCGATCATACCCTGGGCAAGGTCGTGGGCATCGGCGCCATCGGGGTCTGGCTGTTCATGGCCCTGAGCGGCTTTCTCCTCGCCCGGCCCTTTATCAAGAATCCCGGCAACGCCCTGTCCCTGAGTTTCCTGAACCATTTTTTCTCCCGGCGGGTCAGGCGGATCCTCCCGCTCTACTTCAGCTATCTGGTGGTGACCCTCCTGCTGTCCAAGCGGTTTGACGAGGCGGCCCGCCATTTTCTTTTTCTCCAGGGCGACGGCGTTCTCTGGGTGATCAACCAGGAAATGGTCTTCTACCTGATGGTCCCCTTCATCATGGCGGTCAACTATCTCGTCTTCCGGGGCAGGCCGTGGCTGATCGCCACCGGGTTGACCCTGCTGATGCTGGCCATGAACAAGTGGTTCACCAGTGATGTTTTTACCCTTTACGGCCTGCGGAATCAGGGCCTGCCCCTGTTCGCCGGCATATTCCTCGCCGGGATGATTTCTTCCTACCTCTATTACGGGGTGTACGAGCGCTCCAGGTTTTATCGGGAGCGTCACGCGCAAGTCAGCAGCATCTTTGCCTGGGCCGGCCTGATCCTCCTTATCGCCTTTTTTCTGGGGACCACCGGCACCCTCTGGGGAAAAGAAGGGCAGGGCGCCTATTACGGGGTCATTTACTGGCGCTGGTACGGGGTGGCGGCGGCGGTGTTTATCTTCCTGCTCATCGGTTCGGACAACACCTTCCTTGACCGGATGCTCTCCATCTGGCCTCTGCGGGCCGTCGGCCTTGTCAGTTTTAGCATGTATGTCCTCCATCCGGTGATCATCGACACGATCAGGGGTGCGGTCAGCCATTATACCGGAGTGGTGACCCCGGGCATCGTCACCTTTCTCCTCACCATGACCCTGGGGTATCTGGTGGCCTGCGTCACCTATACCTTTGTGGAACGACCTTTTACCCGTTGAGCCATGACCGGTGACGGCACTATGAAAAATCATCTTCTTCTCTATATTGCGGCGTTGGCCATTGTGGTCACGGGGTATCTGTTCCAGGGCGGATCGACGGTGGAGATCGATCTGCAGGTGCCTGCTCCCGGCGTTCTGCAGGTTTTCTGGAAAGGGTATGACAGCGGCTATGCCGAGGAACGATCGGCCAAGATCCTGGTGCGGCCCGGCCAAGAGCGTTACCGCCTGCCCCTGGTCAATACACTGCTTCTTGATTCCCTGCGGATCGATCCGTTCAACGGACCCGGCATAGTACGCATTTCGCGATTGGCGATCAGCCAACTCGGGGTTACCCTGGTGGAACTCACGCCGGCGGACGGGCTGGCGCGGCTGCAACCCGGTGGCCAGGTGACGGCGCTGTCGCTGCGGGCGGACGGCCTGCATTTTACCTCCATGGGCAAGGATCCCCAATTCGAGATGCGGGTGCGCAGCCTGCCGCTCACGGCGGCGGTTATCGCGGGTCTGCTCCTGCTGGCCCTGATCCTGCATGTCCTGGTGCTCCAGTTTTTCCGCATGAGCAGGCTGGCCGTTCTTCACAGCAGGGGGGAGCGGCGCTCCTTTCGTTCGTTTGTCGCCTATCTCGCCATGTCGGTTTTTTCGGTGCTCTTCTTCCTTGCCCTTTGTCTGCTGGCCGGTGAATACGGCCTGCGCTGGTATTACCGCGACGTGCTTTCCACCTCCAGGGTGACCTATTTCTACAACCGCTCCCTCGGCAAGTTCATGAGTGAGCGTAATGCCCTGGGCTTTCGGGGCAAACAGTTTGAGATCTCCAAGGGCGACGTTTTCCGCATCGTGGTGATCGGAGATTCCTTTGCCTGGGGCCAGGGGGTCCTGCCCTATACCGACCGGTTTCCCGAGGTGTTTGCCGCGAAACTTGCTGAAACCTATCCTGACCGCCGGTTCGAAGTGATCAACATGGCCCTGGCCGGAATGAATCTGATCCAGCACAAT
Organism: Desulfobulbus sp.; assembly: GCA_003604995.1. Taxonomy (GTDB): domain Bacteria; phylum Desulfobacterota; class Desulfobulbia; order Desulfobulbales; family Desulfobulbaceae; genus UBA10518. The sequence continues at coordinate 4,216 of QZJD01000097.1, forward strand.
CAGTTCCAGAAGTTCACCCTGCAGCTGGAGCCGGATTATGTCCTGTACCAATGGTATGTCAATGACATGGAGACTACCCGGGAGGGCGCGGCCTTCAAGACGCCGACCCTGGTGCCTCGCGCCCTGCACACCACCTTGATCGAACATTCCGTCATTTATTTTCTGCTGCAGGATGTCTACCGGGAGATCAGGGTCGCCACGGGCAAACAGCAGACCTATACGGCCTACATGGTGGATAAGCTGAAGGACCCCGCGAGCCCCGGCGCCGTGGAGGCGCAGAAACTGCTGGACAAGCTGGCCACCGGCTTCAGCAGCAGGGGGGTGCCCTTCGGCATCGTGCTTTTTCCGGAATTTTCGGGATTGCGGGACAATCCCTTGGGCTTTCTGCAGGAACGGGTCCTGTCCTACTGCACTGAAAAGCAGTTACAGTGCCTGGACCTAACCCCGGCCTACCTTCCCTATCAGGACAGGATGCTCGAACTGTGGGCCAATCGTTTTGATGCCCATCCCAGCAAGCTGGCCCATAGGATCGCGGCTGACGAGATATTTGCCGTTTTCGGGGAAACCTGGGGCCGGATGGCCGCGGAAAAACAGGCGTACTGAGCATCCGCCACTGTGATTTCAACAACGTATAAGGCCTGCCGGCGTCGTTTCCGCATTTCTTGCGGGGCCGACAAGTAGAGTCTATGGTTTTCAGTTCGATAATTTTTCTTTTTCTTTTTTTGCCGATCACCCTGGTCCTGCACCTGGTTGCCGGTACCAGGCTGCGCAACACGGTTCTGCTGGCGGTCAGCCTCTTGTTTTATGCCTGGGGCGAGGGCGTCTACGTCCTGTTGATGATGGGCTCCATCCTGCTGAACTGGCTTTTCGGCATCCTGATCGCCGGAGCCGGAACAGAGCGGAAAAAAAAGGTGCTGCTGGCGGCCATCGTTGTTTTCAATCTGCTGCCGCTCTTCTATTTCAAATATTCCTTTTTCGTGCTGGAGAACCTCGTCCGGCTCTTCTCTTTTCTGCATATATCCCATTCACTGGCGCCCGCGCCCCTGCATTTGCCGATCGGGATTTCCTTCTTCACCTTCCAGGCGCTTTCCTTTGTCATCGACGTCTACCGGGGGATCGTGGTCCCGCAGCGCAACCCGTTAGCTGTAGGGCTGTACATCGCCCTGTTTCCGCAACTCATCGCGGGCCCCATCGTCCGCTACCATGATATCGCCCGGGAGCTGACCAAACGTTCCGTGCGGCTGGAGGATTTTGCCGTCGGGGTGGAGCGGTTCGTCTACGGCCTGGGCAAAAAGGTTCTGCTGGCCAATCCCATGGGTGCCATGGCCGACCGGGTGTTCGCCCTGGGCCTGGACCAGCTATCCCCGGCGGCCGCCTGGCTGGGCATCATCTGCTATACCCTGCAGATCTACTTTGACTTCTCCGGTTATTCCGACATGGCCATCGGCCTGGGCCGCATGTTCGGGTTTCATTTTCTCGAGAACTTCAACTATCCCTACATCTCCCGCTCGATCCGGGAATTCTGGCGGCGCTGGCACATTTCACTGTCCAACTGGTTTCGTGATTATCTGTACGTTCCGCTCGGCGGCAATCGGAAGGGCGCGGCGCGGACCGTTTGCAATCTGCTGATCGTTTTTCTTCTTTGCGGTTTCTGGCACGGCGCCAGCTGGAACTTTATTATCTGGGGATTGTGGCACGGCACCTTTCTGGTCCTGGAGCGCGGTCGGGTCGGCAGCCTGCTGGAGAGGTCGCCGGCGTGGGGCCGTCATCTGTATGTCCTGCTGGTGGTGATCAATGCCTGGGTCTTTTTCCGGGCCGAAACCCTGAGCCAGGCCATCGGCTACCTGGGAGCCATGTACGGGCTGAACGGTGCCGCGGGTATGCACCCCTACGTAGCCATAACCCTTGATGCCGAGTTTTACTTGACCCTGACCATGGCACTGGTTCTGAGCTGTCCGGTCTTTCCGGCCTTGAGCCGGTATCTGCAGCGACTGGACGAGGAGTTCCACGGCCGTCATGCGTTGGCGATTGTTGTCCCCGCGGGAAAACTGTTTGTTCTCAGCTTTCTTCTGTTGTTCTCCACCATGAATCTGGCCACCGGCGCCTACAATCCGTTCATTTATTTTCGTTTCTAAGGGGCCGGACAATGAAACAAACGGGTCATCTCTGCATTCTCCTTTTCTTCCTGGCCTTCATCTACATCCCTCCCGTACTCTGGCTGTCCCGCCAGGACGAGGAGGTGTCTCAGGCGGAAAAGAGAAAGCTGGCCCGGTTACCGGTGCCTAAATTCACTCGCGCCTCCCTGTCGGCCTTTCCCAAGGCCTTTGAAGAGTATTATAAGGACCATTTCGGCCTGCGACACCAGTTCATCGTGCTGAATAACGCTCTTCACTTCAATATCCTGAAAAAATCCCCGCTGCCGTTGGTCACCGTGGGACAAGACGACTGGTTGTTTTATAACGGCGAGTCCGTGCTGCCTGATTTTCTCGGACAAACAAAGAAAAATGAAGAATTTCTCGAGGAGTGGAAGCGGGTTCTCGAGGACCGGGAGGAGTGGCTGGCCGATCAGGGAATCCGCTATCTGCTGGCGGTGGCGCCGAACAAGATGATGGTCTATCCTGAGAAATTACCTGCCAGGATTGAGCGGGCGAGGGGCCGAACCCAGCTGGACGCCTTCCGTGAGTATCTGGAGAAACGGTCCCGGTTTACAGGATTCATCGACCTGCGTGAGCCGCTGCACCGAGCCAAGGATCAGAGCCAGGTTTATTACCGGACCGATACCCACTGGAATCCGGACGGTGCCCTGGTCGGCTATGGAGTCATCATGAAACGGGTCCGGGAATGGTTTCCCGAGGCCAGGCTCCTGCCGGAGCATGCTTTGGCCAGGGCAAAGGATATCAGGACACAAAGTGATATCAGCATCATGCTGAACCTGAAGAGTATTGCCCCTGAAGAATCGAGCAAGTGGGTGGTGCGGGCACCCTGCGCCCCCAGGGAATACGGCAAGGTGGATATGGCTTTTCAGGTGAAGAGCGGTCCGGCCGGCAGTTTTGCCTACCGGCCTGAAACGAACGGTTGTCCCGGCGCGCCGTTGACCGCGGTCATGACCCAGGATTCCTTCGGTCAGTTTCTGCACCCGTTTCTCAACGAAAGCTTCGGCCGGATCATCTATTCCGACTATGTCGATTTGCGGGAGCTCAAACCGCTGCTCATTCGGGAAAACCCTGATCTGATCATCGAACTTCGGGTCGCCCGGCATCTGCCGGGGGTCATGCAGCCGGATCCGGAGGTGGAACGGACGATCATGGACAAACATTACAACCGGGCAGGGGACCGCCGGCTACGGCTTGACGCGAGGAGCGGTCATGACGCGCTGGGTCGGACGAATGAGCTTTCGATTCGTCCCGAGGAGGGCGGCCTGCTGCTCCAGGCGACCGGCAGCGATCCTTTCGTGGAACTGACCTTTGACGCGGAAACGGGGGGTGACCCTTTGCTGGTCAGGGTTTCCCTGATCAGCCCCGCGGAAACCCTCATGCAGCTCTTTTATGCCACCCCGGATTCACCGCAATTCACCGAAGAGAATAAGATAAGCAAAAGTATTGCACGGGGCGAAAATAATTTCCTTTTCCGGCTGCCGCATCCGCGCACCGCCAGCAGGATTCGCTTTGATCCGGGCGCGGTGCCGGGCAGGTATCTGCTCAAGTCCCTGGAGATCATCCGCGAGGAGAGGACGGAGCCGTGATCGGAAGAGCGTGCAGCAGGTTTTCCCCATGCCCTTTGCGCGGGGATGTGCTATAAACAGGCACGAGAGAGCCATTACGTTCCCGGGAGACGTGTAGCGCCATGGAGAAACTGACCGACTGGAAGTTCCCGCTGTTCATCGGCATCCTGCTTTCCGTGCTGTATGTCCATTATTACAGTAACAGGGCCTTTGTCGAACTGGACATCAAGGTCACCCAGATCACCTGGTTCAAGATCTACTGGGCCGCACCCGGCAAACCCTTTTCCGAGGAGCGGATGGTCCGGGTCAGGGTCAGGCCGGAGGAGACCCATTACCGCTTCTTCGCGACCGATCTCCGCAAGGCGGAGCGGCTCAGGATCGACCCCCACCAGTACGAAGGGGTAGCGGTCATCAAAAAGATGGTCATTGCCCAGGACGGCTATGCGCCCCTGGTTTTTGCGACCGGGGAGGATTTCGCCCGGTTGCGGCCCCTGGATCAGATCATCTATACCAGCATGCTGGAAGAGGGGTTCCACGTCTTTTCCTCGGGCGGTGACCCGAACCTCGAGCTGATTCCCTCGATCCAGGGCAAGCCCCCCTATTTGCGGAATACGGCCATGGTCGGGCTTATCTTTGCCGCGGTATTTCTTTTCTTTACCCTCACCGCATCCCTGCGGGATGAGTACAAATTTCTCCCCCTCTTTTTCGCGGTCATCCTGGTCCTGATCATGACCATGTCCGGGGTCAGCGCCCCGGATGTCCACCCGGATGAGTATGTCCATGTCGCCGCCTCCAAGTACTACATGGACAACTGGCTGCCGCCCCGGATCGAGGACCCGGCCATCCGCCACACCTACAGCGTGTACGGTTTTTCCCGGCTGAACAACCGGGAGGTCTATTATTTTTTGAACGGCAAGGCGGCGCAGCTCCTGGCGCCGTTCAAGCTGGCCGATTACCAGGCAATGCGGGTGTTCAACCTGTTCCTGTTCGGATCGCTCCTGCTTATGGTCCTGCGCAGCCGGACCAAGCTGCTGCTGGCGGTCCCCTTCCTGATTTCCCCGCAGGTCTGGTATCAGTTCAGTTACTGCAATTCCGATGCCTTTGCGGTATTTATCACCTTTTTCGCCGTAATCCAGGTGGTCGAGCCGGATTCCCTCTTCAACCGGTTTCTCCGCCGCGACCGTGACCTGGCCTGGATCGGCCAGCTGCTCCTCCTCGGCCTTTTTCTGGCTTCGCTGGTCGGGCTGAAGAAAAATTACTATTTCTTCCTGATCTTTCTCGGCGGCTATCTGCTCTGGAAGGCCTTTGTCCAGTACGGTCCGCGGGACAGGGGACCATTGTTCAGGCGGCTGGGCTGGATCGTCCTCGCCGCCCTGCTGTTCATGGGCCTGCGGGTTGGCATTGATTACTGGGTGAACGGGCTCGATCGGGCGGACAAGATCGCCCGGATGCGACTGGAGACGGCCGCGCCCCTGTTCAGCCCCAATACGCCGTTGAAAAAAATGCACTTCTACCTGTACCGGAAGGCCCGAGGCGACTCCCTGCGTAAACTGGTGATCGATGAAAGGTGGTTCGGCAAGACCTTTCGCAGCGCATTCGGCATGTACGGCTACTTCACCATCACCGGCACTGATGTCTACTACAACCTCATCATGCTGGCGGCGGCATTGTTCCTGTTTTATATCAGCGCGGCAGCCCTGCTCCGCGGCCCGCCCTCGACAAAGCTGCTGGTCCTGCTCTATTTCGGCAGCATGGCCGCGCTGATCGGCACTTCGTTGTGGCATTCCTGGACCTCGGATTTCCAGACCCAGGGAAGGTATCTCTTTCCCCTGGTGCCCATGCTCTCGGTCCTGGTTTATCATGCCCGGCGCCATGTGCCGGACGCCGGGTTCAGGCTCTTTCTGGTTGCCATGTTCGCGCTGTCCGTGTATTCATTTGTCTACAACGGTCTGCTCCTGATACCCCATGCCTCCGTCGGCAGAGTGTTGTAGCTGGTTTACGCGAAACAAGAAGACATGGATATACCCACCTGGTGGTATTTTGCTCGCTGCACGAAAAATTTTGCTCATATCTCCACAACCCTTTTTTCAATGGCGCGGTTCACCGATCCGGGTGCGGTTCAATATCCTTGCCTTGGCCGGCGCCGGCTGTTCAGTGGACCTGCTGACCCTGCCCGTAGGAAAAGGTCAGAAGATTGAGGGGGTACGGATCATCAGGGTGGGCAATCCCTTCCGAGTTCAAAATATCCCCATCGGACCGTCCCTGCACAAGGCGGTCTTCGATCTGCTCATTTTGGCGAAGGGGGTCCAACTGGTCCTACGCAACCGCTATGATGTCATCCACGGCATCGAGGAGACCGGGATCATCGCCATTATGTTGAGCAGACTCTCCGGAGCCCGGGCAATCTTCGAGAAACATTCAGACCCGGGTTCCTACAGGAACGGATTTTTCAGGAATCTTATTCTTACGGTTTACCGGTGGGTGGAAACGCTCTCAGTCAGGTACGCGGACGCGGTGATCTGTACCGGCAAAGGGCTTGTCCGGCAGGCCAGGAGGGTGGGTGCCGGGACGCCGGTTTATCATATCTTCGATATCCCTTCGTCCCTTGTGGATGCCCGGGCGAAAAATATTGCCCGGCTCAGGAATCTCCTCCGCCGGGGGGAGGATGAAGTGCTGTTGACCTATGTCGGCTCCTTTGCCGCGTACCAGGGACTTGAACTTCTCCTGGCGGCGATTCCGCTCGTGGTCGCCAGATGTCCCCAGGCCAGGTTTCTTATCATCGGCGGCAGCCGGAGTGAGATCGCCGACTGTCGGCAACGGTTGCGCGAGAAGGGGGTTGACCTGGCGGTGAGTTTTCTCGGGAAAAGGGCGCCGGATCGGCTGCCCAACTATCTGGCCGCCTCGGATATCCTCCTGTCCACCAGGCTGAGTGGCGTGAACACCCCTCTCAAACTGCTGGACTATCTCAAGGCCGGTCGCTCGATCGTGGCCACGGACGTGGAGGCGAATCGGCTGATCCTGGACGAGGAAACGGCCCAGTTCGCCGCGCCGGACGCCCAGGCCCTGGCCCGGGCCATGATCACCCTGATCGAAGACGGAGGTCGCCGAGAAAGGTTCGGTGCGGCCGGTAGAAAGCTGTACGAATCACGATATACCTTCAGGGAATATGCGCGGAGGCTGGCGGTCTGTTACGCCTCGCTGCCGGACCAGACCGGCGGCGATCACGGCTCGATCGCCCGCTGAAGGGAGAGAGGATGCATGCAGTTGATTGCTGATGCCCACGTGCATGTCTATCCGTTCCATTCGCCCCAACTTGTCCTGGATGTCCTGCGCCGCAATCTGGTCGCCATGGACCGGGATGCGATCTGCCTGGCCTTTCTGGCCGAGCGGGCCGACTGTCGTTTTTTTGCCGACCTTGCTCAGAGGGGTTCCCGACTGCTCGACCGTCCGGTCGTGGCCGACCGGCTTGGCGAATGCCTGGTCCTGCGTGAGCACAATTTTCCGGACCTCTATCTTTTCGCCGGCCGCCAGATCGTCACCCGGGAACGGATCGAAATCCTGGCACTGACCACGGATGTTGCCCCGGCCGACGGCCTGCCCGCCGCGGAAACCGTGACCCGTATCCTGGAGGGCGGGGGGATACCGGTGCTCTCCTGGGCGCCGGGCAAGTGGTTCTTCGCCAGGAAAAAGGTGGTTGCCGGTCTTCTGGAACGCTTTTCGCCCGGCTCTCTGCTGGTCGGCGATTCCAGCCTGCGTCCTCGCTGCTGGCTGATGCCCGTGCTGATGAAACAGGCCATTGCGCGCGGGTTCGGATTGGTGGTCGGCTCCGATCCCCTGCCTGTTCCGGGCGAGGAGGCGATGATCGGAACGTACGGTTTCTCGGTGGATGCGGAATTTGCGCCGGAGGATCCGGTGCGTTCGATCAGGACCATCCTCGGTCATCCGGGATTTCGCCCCCGGCTCAGAGGGACAAGGGGGGGGGCGCTGAAGACGATGCGGCGGCTGTTCGCAAATTACCGGGCAGGCCGAAGACATAAGGATACCGCGAACTCCTGATCGCGATGCATGCCGGACGGTCGCTCTCCTGAGAGCCTGCCCCCCTCCTTCATTCCCCGGGTTTCATCTGGACCATGGATTGATTTGAGTTGCATTCTCCGCCTGCGCATGGTTTGATTCATATTTTTTTCCGATGAAGAGAGAAATGAGCACACCATGAGCATGTCTGATCCCATTTGCCAGATTCCGCCGGGAACTCCGGTGCTGGTGACCGGCGCCACCGGTTTCACCGGAATGGATCTGACCAGGAAACTGGTCGCCGCCGGGCTCAGGGTTTCCGCCGTCGCCAGATCGACATCCAACCTCGAGCCGCTGAAGGACCTTCCTGTCCAGTGGTTCCGGGGCGAGGTCTTTGACGAGGGGACCATGCGGGAGGCGGTCGCCGGCCAGCAGTACGTATTTCATGTCGCCGCAGCCTTCCGGGAGGCGAAAAGCACGGAACAGGATTACCGGAACGTGCATGTTCTGAGCACCCAGATCATTGCCCGCGAGGTCCTGAAAAATCCCGACTTCAAGCGCTACGTCCACATATCCACCATCGGCGTGCACGGTCATATCGCCAGTCCACCGGCCACCGAGGAGTATCCCTTTGCCCCGGGGGACGGTTACCAGCGGACCAAGCTGGAGGCCGAGCAGTGGCTCAACGGTTTCGCGGCCGAGCGCAATCTGCCCTATACGATTATCCGGCCGGCCGCCATCTACGGACCGGGCGACCGGCGGCTTTTGAAGCTGTTCCGCATGGCCCTGAAGCCGGTATTTATCCTGCTGGGCCAGGGCAAATGCATGTACCACCTGGTTCATGTCGATGACCTGACCAATACCTTCATCATCGCCGCAACCCATCCCCGGGCGCTGGGCGAGACGTTCATCAGCGGCGCGGATGAGCCCATCGGCATCGCTGATATCGCCCGTATCGTTGCCGAACATTTCGGAAGAACAATCAGGGTGATCCGCCTGCCCATCGGGCCGTTCTTTCTGCTGGCCGACATCTGCGAGACCGTGTGCAAGCCGCTCAAAATCGAGCCGCCGATCTATCGGCGGAGGGTTGCCTTCTATTCGAAAGACCGTCATTTCGACGTAGGCAAGATGCGCGAGGTGCTGGGGTATCAGCCTCGGCACGGCAACCGGGACGGGATTATCGAAAGCGCGGATTGGTATGTCCGGCAGGGCTGGCTCAAGCCATAGATGACGAGGAATGTATGAGAACGATTACCGTGCTGGGGAACAATTCCGGGAGAAATGCCGGAGATAATGCCATCCTCGGCAACCTGCTGGATGATTTCGCTCTGGAACGCAACGATATCTTGTTCCAGGTGCCGACCCTCAACCCCGGCTTTATCCGGACCCACTTCGGCGGCCATCGGGTCAGGCCCATGGGCATGCTCCCCTGGAATCTGGCCCTGAAGAATCTCGGCTGGCCCCTGTTCCGGGCGATGACCGATACCGAATTGATCCTGGTGACCGACAACATCCTCTTTGACCGGAAATTCAACAACCCTTTTGTCAATAACCTCAAGTCCATCGCCCTTTTCTCGTCCTTCAGCAGGAAAAAGAATATTCCCATCGTGCTCTATAACGCCAGTGTTGGCCCCATAGACCACGAGGTCGGCCGGCAGGCCCTGCAGAAGGTCCTGGACAGCTGCCCCCTGGTGATCACCCGGGACGAGCAGACCAGGGAATTGATCGAAACGCTGCACCATCCGGAGATAGTGGTTCACGCCGACTGTGCCCTGAACACCCAAATCCCCTCAAAGGCGCGGCTTCAGGAAATCGCCCGCAAGGAGGATTTGTTTCGGGGGCCGAACGGCACCATCGGCCTGAACATCAATGCGTATATCGATGACTGGAGTCAGGCCGGCCGGATGAGCAGCAGGGATTTTCACGGAATCATCGCGGCCACTGCGGACCGACTCATCGAGGAACTGGACGTTGACATCCTCTTCACCGTGACCCAGATCATGGACATGCGGAGCACCCTGGACTGCGTGCGCCTGATCCGTCGTCAGGACCGGGTGCGGGTGGTGGGCAACAAGGACTATACCTACCAGGAGCTGGCCGGTCTCTTGAGCAAGGTCCGGGTCCATGCCGGCCTGCGGACCCATACCCTCATTTTCTGCGCCGCGGTGGGCACGCCGATGATCAGCATCAATGCCTATCCGAAGAGCGAAGGATTCCTCAAGACCATCGGCATGGGCGACTGGTGCATCGATTTTGCCGGGCTCTCCGTCGAGAACCTGGCTGCTCTCATCCGGCGAGCCTGGGACGAGCAGGAAGGTCTGCGCGCCCGGATGCTGCCGGTGGTCGCCGAGGAAAAGCGGAAGGCCAGGGCCAGCGTCGGCCTGGTTTCGAAAATTCTGGACATGAGAAAGTAATTTCAATCCGGAAACGTTCTTTCGTCTATTTTTTTTGAGCATTTTGCTCAGAAACTTGCTATGTTATTCAGATACAGGTCGCCGGGACCCCGGCGGACCTTCCTGAACCGAACAGAAATGTAACAGGATACTTGGCGCGCTCCAGTCATTTGAGAGAAAACAGATAAGCGAGGTTTGTCCATGATGAAGAAGATCAGCAAGAAGTGGTTTTCCCTGGCCATAGCCCTTTCCGCGTCCGTGGTGGTTTCAGCCGCGGCCCAGGCCCAGACCTGGGAGCAGTGGATCGATTACGGTTATCCGGGATATTCCGAAACAGGAGAATCCTGGCGTACCTACGAGTATTATGCGGCCCACGACTATTCGTATCGTTACCTGAGTCACTGGGACCGGGGCCTGCCCCGGGTGGGAACGGCTACCTGGAAGACCGATCCGTTGCCCTATCACGGGATCTACGAGGTGCGGGTCACTTTCCGCGCTTCGGAGAACAGGACGCCGGAGGCCAACTATTTCGTGGTTAAAGATATGTACGGCAACCTGGAGGAGCATCCGATCAGTCAGTTGGGTGAGGGGGTAGAGACGGTGGTCCTGGGTCGCTATGAGTACCGAAAGGGGCAGCAGCCATACGTCCTGCTGGATGGCACGGATGACAACTATTCGGACTGCGCGGATGCCGCTTTTTTCAAGTTGATAGAGGTTCTCCCCGATGCAGTGGGACCAGCTGTGGATCTCCTTCTGTTGAGGAAAGAAAAATAGTAGAACCCGATTTCTAATCAGATCAGGGCGTTTCCCGTGCATGGTCAGAGCGGAAACCCTTGATGGTGCATGACGGGCTGCCCGGGTCATTCTTGGGCAGCCCCTTTGTTTTGGGGGGATGAACAGGCGGATGCATTTTACGTGAGTCTCCTCTCCCGCCTGATTGAACCCATTCCTGCCGACGTGGCCAATGAACGTGAAGCCGAGCAAAAGGGCGCTGATCGCAAAACTGATTCTCTGCTGTCTTTTTGTCGCCCTGCTGATCTCCTTTGTGCGGACCAATGAGCTGGCCGCGGTTTTTTCCCGGCTTGACTGGAGATACCTGACTCTTTCCCTGCTCCTTGGTCCGCTGATGCTCCTGGTCAGTTGCCTGAAGTGGAAGGTCCTGCTGGACCTGGGGGGAAAGAAGCTAGGGCTTACGGAGCTGGTACGCATCTACCTGATGGGCTATTTCTTTTCCAACCTGTTGCCCTCCACGGTGGGCGGCGATGTGGTCCGGTCCTACTATTCCGGGCGACTGCTCGGGAATCAGGCCTTTGCCGCGGTGTGCGTCTTCGGCGAGCGCTTCAGCGGTCTGCTTTTGCTCTTTGCCCTGGTCATTCTCGCCCCGCTGGCGCGGCCGGGTCTGTATGCCAGTCCCTATATCTATGTTCCGGCCGGGGCGGCTTTTCTCTTGCTCTGTCTGGTCATCGTGATCTGGCAATGGCGTGAGCCTCTCGGGGGGCCGGGAAGAAAATTGACCGCATTCGGAAGGCGGCTGCGCGCCGCCGGTCACCGTTCGAACTCGCCGCTGGTTCGACGGGCCGCGGAAAAGAGCGAACAGCTGGGCGACGGCCTGCGGAAACGATTGGCGCGGGTGCATGATGAACTGGGCGGTGCGCTGCGGCTGGTCATGGGCAATGGTCGTATCGCCGGCGCCATTGTCTTGCTGACCGTTCTTTATTACGGGCTGACCTGGGTGAACGTCTATGTGTCGTTCAGGGCCTTTGGGGTTGATCCGGGTTTTCTGGCGGTGGTGGCCCTGGTGCCGACGATTATGTTTGTCGCGCACCTGCCCCTGACCTTTTTAGGCAACCTCGGCTTCTTTGAGTCTGTTTTTGTCATGTATTTTCTGCAGGCCCAGGTACTGCCCGCGGAAACTCTGGCCATGGGTCTCCTCCTGCGGGTCAAGCTGCTGCTGCTGGGTTTGGCTGGACTTTTCGTCTATCTTGTGTATAAACGGGATGGAAAGATCCGTCTTCAGGAGTTGCGGGGCGGAACCGGGCGTTGAGCCCCGTGCTTTTACGCGTGAACCGGGATGAACAAAGGGACCATTCAGGAGCAGTTGCAGCGGCAGGGCAGTCCGGCCCATACCTATCAACGGAAGATGGTCGGTGACCAGGGATTCCTCTATTTCCTTACTTATGAACTGGTCTCCACCCTGGTATCGCCACTGCCATCGCGGATCGGCGCATGGCTGCGGCAAAGAGTTTTATCCCCGCTCCTGGGCGGTTGCGGCCGAGGGGTGATCCTGCACAAGGATGTTGCCATCCGGCGGCCGAGACAGGTCTTTCTGGGCCGGCGGGTGGTCCTGGAGGCGGGCGTAACCCTTGACGTCAAAGGAAATGGAGGCCGTATTGCCATTCACGATGACGTGCATATCGGCCGGGGGACGATTCTCAGCTGTCCGGGCGGCGAGCTTGTTATCGGGGCGGGGACCCGGATCGGGTCCCACTGCCGGCTTGGTTCTCTTGAAGGATTGTCCGTCGGCAGGACCTGCGTGATCGGAAATTATGCATGTCTGGTCGGTGCGGGGCATGGGTTTGACGACCCGGACACTCCCATCATCCGGCAACCCCTGACCTGCCGAGGCAAGACCATCGTTGGTGATAACGTCAGGATCGGCAGGAGGACCACGGTGCTGGACGGCGTGGAGTTGGGAGAGCGGGCGGTGGTTGCGCCCGGCACCCTGGTCAACAGGGATATCCCGGCCGGGGCATGCGCGCATGGGGTTCCGGTTGTCGTGGAAGAATAATTTTCCATTGGATTGAACGAAAATGACGATGCAGAACAATGCGTCCCGGGTGATCTGGGACTGGCGAAAGGATAAAGCAACCGGGCCGCGGGCTGCCAGGCCATCCCTTACGACGGCGGCCATCGGCCTGGTCGTGGGCGGGACGGTCGCCGCGCTTTTTTTCTACTTTGGCCATCGGGTCATGGCCACGGTGGTCGCGGGAATTTCGCTGGCCCTGTTTGCCTGCGCTCTTTTTTTCCCGAACGCATATCATGCGATCCAGATCGGTCTGCAGAAATTTTCTTTCTGGGTCGGCCAGACTCTGACCTGGCTTCTGCTGACGCCCTTCTTTTACCTCATCTTTTCTTTCGGCCGTTTTGTCCAGAAGACATTTCGCCGTGATCCCATGACCAGAAGCTGGCGGCCGGAGCAGGAGAGCTACTGGGTGGAGCGCCCGGCCGTGACGGATAAGGAACAGTACAAGAGACAATTCTGATGAATATTTTAGGGATAAGCGCGTTTTATCACGATTCCGCGGCGGCCCTGGTCCAGGACGGCAAGATTATCGCCGCCGCTCAGGAAGAACGGTTCACCCGCAGGAAGCACGACCATAATTTTCCCCTGAACGCGGTCCGCTATTGCCTGGCCGAAGGCGGGGTTACCGGCGGAACACTCGATGCGGTTGCCTTTTATGACAAGCCGGTGACCAAGTTCGCCCGGATCCTGGAGACCTATTTCAGCGTGGCGCCCACGGGTTTGCAGTCCTTCATGATGGCCATCCCCCTCTGGCTCAAGCTGAAACTGTGGATCCCCCTGCAGATCGAGCAGGCCCTCAAGGCGTGCGGGGTGGACCGGGTGGACAATATTTATTTTCCCGAACACCACGAATCCCATGCGGCCAGCGCCTTTTTCCCCTCGCCCTTTGCCGAGGCGGCGCTCCTGACCCTGGACGGGGTCGGCGAATGGTCAACGAGCACGCTGGGCGTCGGCCGGGGCAACCGGATCGCCATCCAGCAGGAACTGCGCTTTCCCCACTCCCTGGGTCTGCTCTATTCGGCCTTTACCTATTTCACCGGCTTTAAGGTGAATTCCGGAGAATACAAGCTCATGGGCCTGGCCCCCTACGGCAAGCCGAAGTATGCCCAGCTGATCCGCGACAATCTGCTCGATCTGAAGGAGGATGGTTCCTTCCGTTTGAACATGGACTTTTTCGGCTAT
>QZJD01000108.1 GCA_003604995.1 Desulfobulbus sp.
GTCCTCAACGGAGCGCTGCTCCGCTTCCGGGCGATTTCACAACTCATCCTTGCCCGGAATATTTTTCTCTCGATCTCGCGACGACGTTCATTTTGCAAGGGGCTCTATTGATTTTGAAAATTTCAACATTCTCCCGCTGCAAATCAACCTCCAGACTTATTTAATGCCAAATTCATCAGAAAAGTCAAGGAATTGGCGCAGATTCCCGATGATGTCGTTAAAATATATTCTTTTACCGCTGATCCTTATTTTTTTTCGATACCGATTCAGATACCGACCCCGACCCCGATGGGTTGCTCCTCCTTTCTCCGTCTTCCCATCGGACACCAAGGCTGCCGTTTTCACCGCTCGCTGAATGAGAGCACTATTTTCTCGAGATCGGCGTCGGGGTCGATTCCCTGAATGGAAAACCAAAGCATTGAGCATCCGCCATATCTGTACCAACCAGGCGCCTGATATGCCGGTATCGGTTGCGTATTTACGCCGTGACTGACAATTATTGTCACATCCAGGGACACAGGGCTACTCCCGGCCCGCGTCCTTCTCCTCTCCCAAAAAAAATTTCCATTCATTGTCGGGTTCACCGCCGACTCAGGACCAACATATTGTAATCATCCAATAATTTCAACATGAGGGATTCAAAACAAAACACCCCTTCCTCCAAACAACCTGTTGATTTTTCAGTATTTTCTAGAAAGGCACGCCATTTGCAAAACTCAATTACGACAGCGCTCCCCTCCCCTTGGAGAGGAGTTCATGAACAGGCAACAGGAGGTATTACCATGCATGAACTGGACAGACTGGTTCTCCTGGCAAACCTTGCCGAGGAACACTGTGAGCTGAATCATGGCCCGAAAACCTCGCACCTGAAACTCCCGGCCGTTGACTACCTGGTCCAGCCCTTCGGTTACAGCATGAGCGACATCGAAGAAGTCTCGGTCAGGGAAGTGGTTGTCCCCGTCTGTATCGACTGCGCCGGCGCCCTGCAGGGGAACGATTGGACCCTGCTCTACTGTTTCGAGTGCAACAGCAGCCAGTGGATCAGCCGTCGCTTTGCCCGGCTCCGCTACCGGCACAATGTCCTGTGGCTCAGGGGTTGCCCAGAATGCAGCGGGGAATTCGGCGGCCTTTATTTCTCCGACGTCAAGGCCCTGGTCGACGCCCCGCTTTTTCTGACCCGTCTCCAGGATATTGCCGCGGCTTAACCTGTTTTTCCGGGGTCACCGGCGCCAGCCGATTCAAGGGGATGTCGATACGGGCCGCTCCGCGGTTTTGCCGGAGATCCGTTTGCGCAGATAATCGGCGCCGAAGAGCAGCACAACGCCGCACCAGGCCAGGCCGTAGATCGACAACGGTACCGGACCGGTGCCCATCACCTCCTGTATCGGCGGCCAGTAGAGAATCGCCCAGGAAAAGACCACCTGGATGCAGATCCCGATCAGGATCAGGGGGTTGGCCAGCAGCCCCCGATCCAGCCCGGAACCCAGGCGGGAACGACGTCCCAACAGATTACCGATCTGCATGAGCAGGACGGCGGCCAGAGCAATCCCGGTGGCGGAACGATGCACCGGATCGGTGGGCGCAAGTTCCATGCCGTAGCGCCAGCCCCCCTCAATCAGCACCAGAAAGAACAGAAACAGGGACCAGAGCCCCTCCATCAGGCCCAGAAACAGGTAACTGCGCACCAGCAGGTCCGGTGAGAGCAAGGCCTGCCGCTCCGTTCGCGGCGGCCAGTCCATGACATCCCTTTCCGGGGGCTCCCGGCCCAGACCCATGGAGGGGACGATATCCGTGCCGAGATCAATGGACAGGATATGGATAACCCCCAGGGCCAGGGGGACGGGAAAAAGAATGTAGAGCAGATACGGCAGCATTTCCGGAATATTGCTGGCCAGCACGTAGCAGGTAAATTTCCTGATGTTCTCATACACGGTGCGACCTTCCTCGACCCCGTCGACAATGGAGGCAAAATTGTCGTCAAGAAGGATGATCTGCGCCGATTCCCGCGCTACGTCCGTGCCTTGCATGCCCATGGCAATGCCCACATCCGCGGCCTTGAGGGCCGGCGCGTCATTGACCCCGTCTCCGGTCATCGCCACCACCAGTTCCATGTCCTTCAGGGCGGCGACGATCTTCAACTTCTGGTCCGGGGTGGTCCGGGCGAAAACCCCCGTCCCCCCGGCAATTTTTTCTTGCAGCTCCAGGCCGGTCAGCCCGGCCAGTTCCGTACCGGTAAGGATTCCCCCCTCGGCTGCTTCTTCTGAAACGATGCCGCACTTGCGGGCAACTGCCCAGGCGGTCCGCGGATGATCGCCGGTAATAAGAATCACCCGGATTCCGGCGGCGCGGCACTTCGCCACCGCCTTCGGTACTTCCGGCCGGACCGGATCCTCCAGGACAAGCAGACCATGGAGTATGAGCGATTGTTCCAGCCGCTCCTGCAGCCCGCCCTCCTCGGTGGATCGTGCCGTACGCGACGCTTCATCCTCGGTCAACGCCCTGGAGGCCACGGCGATAACCCGGTGTCCCTGGCCGGCGATGGCAGCCACCACCTTTTCCACCTTGGCAAGGATCGCCGGGCTCGCCTCCTGATATGTGTCGCCGCCGGTCCCTCCCGCCGCGGCAAAACCGACTCCGCCCAGCAGCGGCCGCAGCGCCTCGAAGGCCCCCTTGACCGCAAAAACAGGTCGTCCGTCCAGCAGCGTGATGCCCGCGGAGCGCTTCTTGTCCAGATCAAAGGGAAAAAAACGCAGACTTTGTTCGAGAAACGTCGAAACCTCATCCAGTCCGCCATAGGCCAGGGCAACTTCCCGGTCCAGGGGATCGCCCAGCCAGCTGTCTCTGGTCAGGCGCACCTCGGAGGCGGCCAAGGCGGCGGCCAGCAGAAGTTTCCGTTCTCCGGGCGGCAACGGCGTTCCGCTTAAGGGATCAACGATGCCGGTGAGACTCAATTGGTTCAAAGTCAAGGTGCCGGTCTTGTCCGAACAGATGACATGGACCGCGCCCAGCGCCTCCACCGCATTCAGGCTCTTAACCAGCACGTTTTTGCTGGCCATGCGCAGACTGCCCATGGCCAGCGACAAGGTGAAGGTCGGCAGGAGCCCTTCCGGGACGTTGGCGACGATGATCCCCATCATGAACACCAGATTGACCCAAAGCGGCCTGCCGATCAACATCCCGTACATAAAAAAGCTGAATCCCATGCAGGAGGCAATCACCGTCAGGATCCTGACCATCCGCGACGTCTCACGCTCCAGGGGTGAATCCGTTCGGCGGACGGATTGGGAGAGATGCGCCAGCTTGCCGAATTCGGTGCGCAGGCCGGTGGCAAAGACCACCGCTTCGCCGCTCCCGCGCAATACGGATGCGCCGGCAAAAACGATGTTCGCGCTTTCCTCCAGGCGTGTCGATACCGGATCGGCAACAAGCCGGCTGGGGGCTGACTCGCCGGTGAGCGGCGCATTGTTGACCAGAAGCCCCTCGGCCCGTATCACGCGGGCATCGGCGGTGATCCTGTTCCCTTCGGAGAGCAGGAGGATGTCGCCGGGGACCACCTCGGCGGCCGCCACCTGGACCACCTCGTTTTGCCGGCGCACCTCGACCATCTGCGGCAGATAGGCCTTGAGGGCGGCCATGGCCCGTTCCGCCCGGTACTCCTGAAAAAAACTGAACAGGGCATTGAGAAGGGCGACACCCAGGATGGCCCAGCCCAGAACATTCATGCCCTCGCCGGGATTGATCCGGTGGGCGATGAAACAGATCAGGGCCGAGGTCAGGAGCAGGATCGTGAAAAAATTGGAGAACTGGCGCAGGAGACTGCGCAGCCACCGGGTCCTGTCAGGAACCTCGAAGGTATTGCGTCCTAAATGGCGCAGCCTTTCCCCGACCTCGACGGAGCTCAGGCCCTCCGGCCTGCCGTGCAGGTGAGCAAAGACCTCGTCCGCTTCCAGAAACTGAATCTGGCGTGGCCGCGAATTCATGATGACGTCGCACCAAGTAAAAGCTTTGATATCCGCCGTCGTGATTGCAAAAATTTACCCCAAAGGGCGGCGCCGATTTCGCCCTCCTTGCGAAACCGTCACCTTATACCTTGCGATATATGGCCACATCGCAGGGAGTTTTCCTGAGCAGTCTTTCCACCTTGGCCGCCCGCAACCGGGAGGCCGGGAAACGCTCCTCGGTCGCCCCCAGAAGAATAAGCCTGGCGCGCAGTTCACTGGCCTGGATCAGAATTTCGGCCACCCAGTCGGCGGCAAGCACGATCCTGGTGTCCACATGAAATTCGGTCGTCAGATTTTCCCGGGCGATTTCCCGGGTCACCAGATGGAGATAATCAGCCCCCCGTCGATAGATGGCTCGATACTGCTGCCGGGACAGGTAGCGGAGAAGCAGTGAGTTGACCTGCATGATCCGGAGCAGGTACAGGTTGTGAATTCCCGGCGCCAGAAGATGCAGAAACGGCATGGCCGCGTAAAATCCCCGGGGGTGACCGGCAAGAGGGAAAAGCAAATCGTCGGGACAGCCCAGCAGGCCGGGCATCACCACCCGGATCGCCAGGACGTTGAATTTTCTGGCTTCCAGAAGCTGCTCGGAAATAGTGCCGCGCAGGAATCCGCCCCGGCGCGAGGTGATCCGGGCGCCACAGATGCAATAGCTGTCCGGGCTGGGCGGAATGGTCGCCAGAAGGGTACGGAACACGGTATGCCGCAGCGGCGGTTGTTCGCAGTGCAGTTTTATGCCGTGCGATGAACATTCCTCTGCAATGGCATGCAGCTTTCGGCGGATGACTTCAGGGGGGATGGAACCGTCGGGAATATGGACCAGGGTAATGCTCCGATTCTCCAGGTTGGCGGCCATGCGGATGGCATAGCGCGAAACCCAGTCGGCATTGATCGAGCCGTCATAGGCCAGGTAAATACCGGGAACAGCCGTCCAGGGGGAATAGCTGGTCACAAGCTTTCCTCCATGGTGAGAAGGAACTTCAAGCGATGCCTGTATATCTATGCATACCACCGATGATGGCGGTTCTGCAAAAGATAAAAAAAGGACACATCCGCTGCCGTGATTTTAAACGGGTACAGGACGAGACAACGGGTGCCCGTCATTTTGAGTTTTTGCATGCTTAATATTTTTTTCTGATTACCCCCAATCCTCAGTTTTTTTTCGATACCGACCCCGATACCGACCCCGACCCCGATTGCTGCTCCTCCTTTTTCAGTCTTGGCATTGGACATCGAGGCTGCCGCTCCCACCTCACGTTGAATAAGAGCTCTTTTATCGGGGTCGGCGTCGGGGTCGGTATCGGAATCGATTCTTGAGATAAGAATTGGGATAGCCGACCCGACTGATTCTAATTTTGCTGAGGTTTGGTGGTAATCACATATTTTTTTGGCCAATTCGATTTTCTTTCCTGTATAATGGAAGAATGAATACGGAACAGGCGCACGCGGATATTGCCCGTCTGGTCACCGGCAATTTCCGGGTCAATACCTATCTTGTCTCCTGCCGAAAAACCGGCGAAGGGGTGGTTATCGATCCCGGCGGCGAACCGGATCGGATCCTGGCCGCTATTCACTCCGCCGGGCTCACGATCAAATACATCCTCAACACGCACGGTCACGCCGACCACCGTTTGGCCAACCATGATCTCCGGGAGGCCCTCAAGGTTCCGGTCTGCCTGCACGAGGATGACGACGAGTTCTTTGCCCGCCCGGAAATCCGAAAAATTTCAGCCAAGGAACTCGGCTTGAGCGTTCGGGACCGGGCCGATGTCCGCCTCCGGGACGGCGATCTCCTTCAGGTCGGCGAACTGGAGTTTGCGATCATCCATACCCCGGGCCACAGCCCCGGCTCCGTCTGCTTTCTGACCGCCGGCAATCTCTTCACCGGCGACACCCTGTTCGTCGGCGATGTCGGTCGTTCCGACCTCACCGGCGGCTCTTTTGCCACCCTCCTCCAGTCCATCAAGGAGCGGATCATCACCCTGCCGCCGGAAACCGTTGTACATCCCGGCCATGATTACGGGGAGACGCCGACATCCACCCTGGCGTGGGAACTGCGGGAGAACCCCTATATCACCGACTTCATCCTGGCATCGTAACTCGATGGGAGTATTTCGTGAATATTCGCCGACAGCATGCGTTGCTAAAACGACAAGCACAAGCCATCCGTTGGCAACAGGCGGCCGCACCATGCAAATCCGACCGTTGACCCTTGAGCTGATCGCAATGGTTGTTCTGCAATGACAGGGTTTTGGAGGGGCATAATCAAAATACTCTTCACCCTTTTCCTGACCGTCGCCTGCCTGCATCCCGGCATTACGGAAGCGGAGCAGGCCACAACCTCAGCCGCATCAGAGGAATATAACACCCTTGCGGAGCAGGACACCGGGAAATGGTATGACATTGCCCACCAAAGGGTCTCGGCAACCCTGCTGAGCTCCTCGGAATGGGTTGATGATTTTTTTGACGACGTCCGCTACGTTGACGAGGAAAACAGGACCCGAGCCCGACTGAAGCTGACCGCAATCTACGATGAAAAGGAAGAATTTGAATTCAAGCCGAGGCTGAACATTCGCGTCCATCTCCCCAACCTGTCCGAGCAATTGAGCCTTCTCCTGTTCGCATCGGAAGACGAAAAACCCGAGTTGGATGCCGCCAGGGAGGGCGCGAGAGTATCCGGGGAAAACATTGACCGGGAAGCAACGGCCGCCCTTCAGTATTTTCTCAGGGAGACCGAAAAATACAATATTTCCTTCAGCGGCGGCTTTTCCTTCAACTATCTCTACGGAGGGCTTCGGTACCGGTATCTGAAGGATATCGGATCGTGGAAGGGACGGTTTGTCACCCAACCGCGCTACTACACCGACGACGGCTGGCAAGACCTGAACACCCTCGATTTTGATCGCACCCTGTCGGAAAACTGGTTTCTCCGCGCTTCCGTGCAGCTGGATTGGTTCGAGGAGGAGGAAACCCTCCCCCTCGCCCTGATTCTCCGTCTCTATCAACAGCTGGGGCCGGAGCGATTCATTTCCTACGAATGGGAAAACCATTGCGCAGACGTCCAGCATGACGAATTAACCGATCTGTGGCTCCTCATCCGCTACCGGCAGAAATTTCTCAGGGACTGGCTATTCCTGGAAATTTCTCCCCGGGTGAACTTTCCCCGCGAGGATGACTGGGAGGCAAACTACGGCCTGCTTTTCAGGATAGAGATGAACTTCTCCAGGCCCGCAACGACCGTAGGGGGCTGAACCTCCGCCATTATGCTCACAGCGGACCGCAATCCGCATCGCGATAATTTATTATTGAACTTTTTTATCTGGAGGGAAATACAAAATGAAAATTCTCACAAGCGTGCTTCTCGGGATGGTCCTGGTGAGCGGCTGCACCTGGGTGAAACCTACCCCGGGCGGCGACCAGGTGCGAGTGGCGTCCAGCCCGGCGGAAGTGGCTGGTTGCAAGGAGCTGGGCAAAACCAGTGTTTCCCTCCTCGACAAGGTCGGCTACTTCAAACGCGATCACCAAAAGGTCGAGAACGAGCTGGCGGTGCTTGGCCGAAACAGCGCGGCGGAAATGGGCGGGGACACTATTTTACCGGTCACAAGGGTTACCAGGGGGGAGCGAATTTTTGCAGTGTACCGCTGCCGCAAATAATCCCGGCGCGGGACGCTACCCGCAAGCCAATCAACGGCCGCGATCTTGCGGGGGAGAGGGGCGGACCGCAACAGGCAGGGGATAGCCGGCGTCGCGCCCTCCCCAGTTCAGCTTGTTGCGCAGAATGGTGAAATAGCCCTTGTGCGGGGAGCTGAAAAGCAGCAGCGGCTTGGCCGCCGTCTCCACCACCAGGCAGTCGTCTTTCTCCATTTCCCAGGTGAAACGGCCGTCCACCATGACCTTGACATCGCCGGCCGCATCGGCCAGTTGGGTGGCGATCCGGGCTCCGGGCGAGAGGAGCACCGGCCTGCTCTCCAGCATGAACGGGCAGATGGGGGTCACCAGGATGGCATGCAGTTCCCGGTGGACGATGGGCCCGCCGGCTGAAAGGTTGTAGGCTGTGGATCCGGTGGGGGTGGAAATGATCAAACCGTCCGCCTTATAGGTGGTGATGTACTCTTCATCGGCCCACGAGCAGAGGCGGATCACCTTGTCCAGGTTCCCCTTGACGATGGCCACCTCGTTCAGACAGAAACGGGAAGCCTGCATATCATCGCTTCCCTCGCGGACCAAACTGACCTTGAGCATCATCCGCTGCTCGATGTTCCCTTTCCCGGAGATTACTTCGGCCAGGGCCTGATACATCTCGTCCTCGGCCACTTCGGTGAGGAACCCCAGGTTGCCGAGATTGATGCCTATGACCGGAATGTCGTGGCGGCTGGCCTGGTCGGCGACATGCAGCAAGGTGCCGTCCCCGCCCAGAATCACCAGCAGATCCATATCCGGTGCTATGTCGTCGAGACAGGCCTCTATGCCCTGACGGCTCAACCAGGCCGCCACCTCCGAACCGACCTGCTGGACCCTGGGCGAATCGAGCCTGGTGATAATGCCGACCCGCTCCATGTCACCGCCCCAATTCCCGCGACCGCTCGGTTGCGGCCTGGACGGCGGCCATGACCGCGCCGCGAAATCCCGACTCCTCCAAAACCCGCAGACCCGTGATCGTAGTCCCTCCGGGTGAGGTAACCCTGCCGCGCAACACCGCCGGATGCTCTCCTGATTCCAAGGCCAGCTTGGCCGTCCCCAAAACGGTTTGCAGGACCAGTTGTTCCGCTATCGGCCGGGGTAAACCGGCAAGGACGCCGCCATCGACCATGGCTTCGATAAAGGCAAAAACATAGCCGGGACCGCTCCCGGAAAGTCCGGTCACCGCGTCAAGGAGCGGCTCGCTCACCTCCACGCAAGTACCGATGGCTGAAAAAATCGCTTTCGCCGCGACCAGATCCTCGGCGGTCACCCGGGAATTAGGCGCCAGGGCAGAGGCACCGGCAAGCACCAGGGCCGGAGTATTGGGCATGACCCGGATAATCCTGACCTCATCGCCAAGGCCGGCGGACAATGCGTCAATGGTGATTCCGGCGGCTATGGAGATGACCAGATGATTTCCGGTGACGCTGCCCCGGTACTGGGCAAGCACCTTGCCCATGATCTGCGGCTTGACGGCCAGAATCAGAATTCTGCTACCGGCGGCAAGAGCGGTGCTGTCCGGCGCGATCCGCACCGCGTAGTTCTTTCGCAGATAGTCGCAACGAGGGGAATCAGGCTCCACCACCATGATTTGTTCAGGTGAGGCCAGCCCGGCACTCTGAATGCCTTTGATCAGGGCCTCGGCCATCTGGCCGCCGCCGATAAATCCTATGGTTTGCGTTTGTTCTCTGTTCATTGTTCTTCACACCTCAGGGCACAGCAAATCTGATAACTTCGTACTTACGCTAAACACTGAGCATCCGTCAGTGTGATTTCAACAATTTACAAGGAATGCCGGCATCAATCTCGCACGAAACCGGCAAATTTGGGATCCAATACTACCAGCGGCACGAAAAAAAAGGTAAAAAAAAATCCCACCAGCCGAAGCCAGCGGGATCTTTTCACCTGATGGGGTGACGGATCAGGCGGCGCAGGGTTGCTGCACCGGAGCCACACCCTGGATGGTTGGCGCCAGCAGCTCGTTGAGCCGGTCGCCGGCATGGATGGTGGAAACCACCACCTGCTTCAGGACCGAACCGCCGTTCTTGTGGAATTCCACGTATTCCCAGCAGTCGGGATTATCGGCAATGGCCTGCATCAACCCGAGATGGGTGCTGTGACCGGCGCGCTCGGCAATGACATGACCAAAAACCGGGCTGCCCAGAAGGGCCAGGTCACCGATGAGGTCCAGGACTTTGTGGCGGACAAACTCATCGTCAAAGCGCAGCCCATCTTCATTGAGGATAGAACGACGATCCCAGTGGATGGCGATGACGCTCTCCAGGGTTCCGCCCAAGGCGAGACCGTTGGCCCACAGGTTCTCGACCTGCTCGACAAAGCCGAATGTCCGGGCTCGGGCGATTTCCCTGCGGAACCGTTCAGCGGTCACATCAATGCTGTACACCTGATCACCGATCAGGCCGTCATCAAAGGTAATGCGGCCGGTCACCCTGAAGCCGTCGTACGGCTCAATCCGGATGGATTTCTCACCATCGACAAAGCTTATCGGCCTGGTGATCCGCAGAATCCGGCGGAGCGCCTGCTGTTTCCTGCGGCCGCCATGCGCAAGCAGCCGGATGAAGGGCGCGGCGCTGCCGTCCATGATCGGCACCTCATAGGAATCCAGCTCAATCTCCGCATTGTCGATGCCCGACCCATGGAGCGCGGCCAACAGGTGTTCGGTGGTCGCCACCCGGGCCGCGCCATTGCCCAGAG
Organism: Desulfobulbus sp.; assembly: GCA_003604995.1. Classification (GTDB taxonomy): domain Bacteria; phylum Desulfobacterota; class Desulfobulbia; order Desulfobulbales; family Desulfobulbaceae; genus UBA10518. The sequence goes on from QZJD01000108.1 coordinate 10,398, forward strand.
TGGTGGCAAGCCGGGTGTCCACCACCTTGTTCATGCGGGCGGGGATGGTCCGGTCGGTGACCAGATCCGAACGGACGAAACGGATACCCGAGTTGGCGGGAGCGGGTTTGATGGTCAGATTAACCGTCCTGCCGGCATGCAGACCAATGCCGCAACAGCTGACCGGACGTTTAAGTGTATATTGATAGGGTTCCATTCTTTCCTTTTATCTTTGTCGGTCCCGCAAAAAAAGGCGGAAGTGCCGCTGGTAGACTTTGTAAGTTGTTGCTATCTCAGTGTCCCATCGCCGGTACTTTTTCTTTACGCGGGCGTCACCGGACCCGACGTGCATCGACGGATCAATTACCAACATTTTTGCAAAAATCAGGCCAGGCTTCAACCTGTCTGCCAGAATATCCAATTTCAATATAAAAATTAACAATTCAAGCATGTTACAAGAATGCAGCTGCCGGTTCCGACTGATCCCTGCCCACGCCGGCTTGTTGCAAAAAACACACACAAGGTCGACTCATCGGACAAATGTTGTTTTTTCCACACACCGACCCTTTCCATCCGCAGAACCGGATGCACCGGTTTCAGCGGTTATCACCGATCCAGCCTGGCCGCGAGAAAATCCTGAAAATCCTGGCCAAACCGTGCCTCCATGCGCAGGACAAAAAGGGGCATGGACCGAACAAAACCGTGCAGTTTGACCATATCCTTTTCCGTGGTGATGCACCCGGCGGCCCCCGCGCGGCGAGCCTGCGCAAAGAGAGCGTCCAGCTCTTCCTGGCGGTAGGAAGCATGGTCGGCAAGGCCCTGAAATCCGACGACCTTCAGCCCGAGATCCCGCAAAGTCCCGGCAAAAACCTCCGGCCGGGCAATGCCGGCAAAAGCGAAGAGCGGGATGTTGCCTGCTTCAGAGAAATCCAGGGTACGGCTGCCATCGTTTTCATAGGTCAAAATCGATGTCGGTTCATAGCCGGCCCGGAAGACTGGCCGGCCTGGAAAACGCATGGCCAGGAGGGCGGCGAACCGATCAGCGCGCTCCCGGTTCCGGTCGCAGGTGGCGGTCAGGACAAAGGCATCCGCCCGGCGGAGGGCGACTACCGGCTCCCTGAGGTCTCCGCCCGGAAAAACCCTGCTGTTCCCGGCCAGGGTCTCCGCGTGAAAAAGGACCAGGTTGACATCCCGTTGCAGGGCCAGGTGTTGAAACCCGTCATCGAGAACCAGAACATCCGCCCCTGTTTCCACGGCCCGGCGGGCAGGATGTTTTCGGGCACGGCCGGTCAGGACCGGAATACCGGTCAGGGTTTCGGCAAGCATCCGCGGCTCGTCGCCGGCCACGGACGCTTCAAGAAGGGAAAATTCGCCGTTTGACACCGTATTGTACCGACCCTTGGCCGTCCCGCCATAGCCCCGGCTGATCACAGCCGGATGGCGGCCCTGCTGCTGCAGAAAGCGGGCAACATACTGCACCACCGGGGTCTTGCCCGTCCCCCCCATGGTCAGATTGCCGACACTGATCACCGGCACCGGCATCCGGACGGAAGGCAACAGACCGATCCGGTAGAAGGCGGCGCGCAGGCGCATCAGCAATCCATAGAGCGGAGAGAAAGGGCGGCCAAAGGTATAGAGCGTTGCTCGGTCCATAGGGCAATAAATAATAGCGGTTACAGGGCAGCGAAGTTGCGTGTTTCGCTGCGGTAATCAGAGGTTGCCGAAAAATTTATCATTATACCAGTTCTGCCCGAGAAAAGGGATAGCCATCCACCGGCCTTCATGGAATTTTTTCCGGATGGAGCGCTGCCCATTGTTTTTCCCTGGAAAAAAAGGGGTAAACGGGTAAGTTATAGCCACCTGATTGCAAACTTTCGCAACCCGACTGTCCCAGGAGATACGCATGACCTTCCGCAGCACATTTCTGGTCACGGCCTTAAGCCTTGCCCTTGCCCTCCCCGCTTGCCTTGCCGCCGCCGAAAACATCAAAATAGGCGTGGCCGGTGCCCACAGCGGAGACCTGGCCTCCTACGGCCTGCCCACCGTCAAAGCCGCGGAACTGGTCGCCGGGGACATCAACGCCCGGGGCGGGATCAACGGGCGTCAGCTGGAACTGCTGATTGAAGATGATGCCTGCAAACCGGAAATCGCCACCAATACCGCGACCAAGCTTATCTCCATGGGCGTCAAGGTGGTGATCGGCCATATATGTTCCGGAGCGACCAAGGCAGCCCTGCCGATCTACAAGGAGGCCGGAGTCATCGTTATCTCACCGTCCGCCACCAATACCGAACTGACCCTGAGCGGCGACTATCCCAATTTCTACCGGACCATCTTTTCCGACAATGTTCAGGCCCGCACCATCGTCGACTTTACGATCAACGACCTGGCCGCCAAAAAAATCGCGATTCTCCACGACAAGGGCGATTACGGCAAGGGACTGGCGGAATTCGCCAAAACCTACGTTGAGGAAGACGAATCCGTGGAGCTGGCCCTTTACGAAGGGGTGACCCCGGGAGCAGTGGATTATTCGGCCGTCGTTCAGAAGATCAAGCGCTCCGGCGCCGATGCGGTGATTTACGGCGGCTATCATCCCGAGGCCTCGAAAATCGTCACCCAGATGCGCAGAAAAAAAATGACCATCCCCTTTGTCTCCGACGACGGGGTCAAGGATGACACCTTCATCAAGATCGCCGGGGAATACGCGGAAGGGGTCTATGCCACCGGCCCGATCGATGTCACCGCAAATCCCATCGGCAAGGCGGCCCGCGAAGCCCACCGCAGGGAGTACGGCAGTGAGCCGGGCGCTTTTTTTGACAATGCCTATACTGCCGCCCTGGCGCTGACCAATGCACTGATTAAGGCGGGAGGCACGGAGAGCGAGGCCGTGGCAAGGGTGCTGCGCACCGAGGACGTGGCAACCCCCTTCGGCGCCCTGCATTTCGACGACCAAGGCGATACCACCGGCGCCACCCTTGCCATATACAGGGTTGTAAACGGCCGCTACGTCCCGATCCGCTAGCAATCCGCGGCCACTGTGCATTCGACCTCCCTGTTGCCCGCCCCGAGCCCCTGATTGCCATGGAGTATTTTGTCGAACTTTTTTTCAGCGGCCTGACCCGCGGCGCCATCTATGCCCTGATCGCCCTGGGCTATACCATGGTCTACGGCATCATCGGCCTCATCAATTTCGCCCACGGCGAGATTTACATGATCGGCGCCTTCACCGCCCTGATCGCCGCGACGGTTCTCTCCCTCTTCAACCTGCCCCTGCCTGCCCTCCTCTTTCTTTCCCTCGCGGCCGCGGTTATCTGGGCCAGCGCCTACGGCTATACCATCGAGCGGGTGGCCTACCGGCCGCTCCGGGGGGCGCCCCGCCTCTCGCCGTTGATCTCCGCCATCGGCATGTCCATTTTCCTGCAAAACTACGTTCTTCTCGCCCAGACTCCGGACTTCATCCCCTTTCCCGCCCTGATCCCCGAATTCGCGGCTCTGGAGCCTTATGCCGGGGTGGTCGGCTCTTCGGATCTGGTCATTCTGCTGAGCACGGCGCTGATCATGCTTCTGCTCAGCCTGTTCATCAAATTCACCCGGACCGGCAAGGCCATGCGCGCCACGGCCCAGGACCGGACCATGGCCGCACTGGTGGGCATCAACGTGAACCGGATCATCGCCGCCACCTTTGTCGTCGGCTCAGCCCTGGCCGCGGTGGGCGGCCTGCTGATCGCCTCGCACGTCGGGCAGATCAACTGCTTCATCGGCTTCATCGCCGGGATCAAGGCCTTCACCGCCGCGGTCCTCGGCGGAATCGGCTCGATCCCCGGCGCGGTGCTGGGCAGCCTCATCCTCGGCCTCACCGAGAGCTTCGCCACCGGTTACGTGTCCAGCGATTACGAGGACGTCTTTGCCTTTTCCCTGCTGGTCCTGATCCTCATCTTTCGGCCCGCCGGCCTCCTGGGCAAGACAAGCACGGAGAAAGTGTAATGGCCGCGCCCAACGTCAGGTTGACCTGGGGGGATACGGGCAGAGCCCTGCTCACCTCTCTCTGGTTTGTCTTCCTCACCTTCCCCTTTCTGGCCGTCAAAATCAACCCGGCGGAGCAGACCGTTCTCTGGCGCTGGCCCAATCTGATCCATGTCGCCGTGACCACCTTTCTGCTTTCCCTGGCCGCCTGCCTGTACCGCCAATACCGGGAGGCCCGTCTTGACCGCAAGACCGAGGATGACCTGCCGGTCGGCCATAACCCGCTCCACCTTCTCTGGACACGACCCGGGGTCCGGTTACCCCTCCTGGCCGGGGCAAGCGCGATCGCCCTTGTTTTCCCCCTCCTCTTCTCCACCTACCAGACCAACATCATGATCACCGCCCTGTTGTACGTGATGCTGGGCCTGGGGCTGAATATCGTGGTAGGGGTGGCCGGCCTGCTCGATCTCGGCTATGTGGCCTTCTACGCGGTGGGTGCCTATTCCTACGCCCTGCTCAATCTCCATTTCGGGATCGGCTTCTGGACGGCGTTGCCCCTCGGCGCCCTGCTGGCCGCGCTGTTCGGCATCCTTCTCGGCTTCCCGGTACTACGTTTACGCGGCGACTATCTGGCCATCGTCACCCTGGGCTTTGGCGAGATCATCCGCCTGATCCTGGAAAACTGGAACGACTTTTCCCATGGCCCGAGCGGGATCGCCAACATCCCCCGGCCCGGTTTTTTCGGCCTGGACCTCTCCCTGGAAGGATCCATTACCTACCTCTACTACCTGATGCTCGGCCTGGTCCTCTTCACCGTCTTTGTGGTCAACCGTTTGCAGAATTCACGGATCGGCCGGGCCTGGTTCGCGCTGCGCGAAGATGAAATCGCCTGCCAGGCCATGGGCATCGACAAGACCAGGACCAAACTCACCGCCTTTGCCCTGGGCGCAACCTGGGCCGGGATGGCCGGGGTCATTTTCGCCGCCAAGACCACCTTCATCAATCCGGCCAGCTTCACCTTTCTCGAATCGGCGATCATCCTCTGCATTGTCGTCCTGGGCGGCATGGGCTCCATCATCGGAGTGATCCTGGCCGCCCTGCTTCTGATCCTCCTGCCCGAATACCTCCGCCCCCTTGCCGACTATCGCATGCTGGCCTTCGGCACGGTTCTGGTGGCGATGATGGTCTTCCGGCCCCGAGGCCTGATCAGCCCAGTCCGCCGGACCTATACGGTCCGCGGAAGAACTATTTCCGATGAACCGGCCTGATGGAACAGTGACGGGACGCGAACCCGTCCTGGCGGTAAAGGACCTGACCATGGAGTTCGGTGGGATCAGAGCCCTGGACGCCTTTGACCTCCAGCTCCGGCAGGGCGAAATCGTCGCGCTGATCGGACCCAACGGCGCCGGCAAGACCACCTTCTTCAACTGCCTCACCGGCCTGTACCGGCCGACACGGGGAGAGTTGCTGCTCACTCCGCCGGGCGGCGAGACAAGAGGGCTTGTCGGCCTGAAGCCGAATGAAATCACCGAGCAGGGCCTGGCCCGGACCTTCCAGAACATCCGCCTCTTTCCCCGGATGACCGTGCTGGAAAACGTGATGATCGGCCTCCACTGCCGGACCAGGGCCGGGGTTCTCGGAGCAATCTTCCGCGGCCCGGCCACCAGAAAAGAGGAAAAAGAAACCATTGCCGCCAGCCTCCGGCTTCTCTCTAAAACCGGCCTGGCCGACCTGGCCGACGAACCCGCCCGCAACCTTCCCTACGGCGCGCAGCGAAGGCTTGAAATCGCCAGGGCACTGGCCACCGATCCCCTGGTCCTGCTCCTGGACGAACCGGCCGCCGGAATGAACCCCCAGGAGACCCTGGAACTGGATGAACTGATCTGCCGCCTTCGGGACGAAGGGCTGTCCATTCTGCTCATCGAGCACGACATGAAGCTGGTCATGAGCCTGTCCGACCATATCTTTGTCATGGACTACGGCCGGAAGATCGCCGAAGGATCGCCTGTTGAAGTGCGGCGCAACCCGGAGGTCATCAAGGCCTACCTGGGCGAGGAGGAAAGCGATGCCCCTGCTTGAGCTGCGGGATGTGAGCGCCGCCTACGGCAATATTCAGGTCCTGCACGAAATCAGCCTGCAGGTGGCGGAAGGAGAGATCATCACCCTGATCGGCGCCAACGGGGCCGGCAAATCCACCATCCTGATGTGCATCAGCGGCGTTGTCCCGCCCCGCCGCGGCGGTATTTTTTTCAAAGGCAAAGCCATCCATAACCTGCCGCCCGAACAGATTGTCCGTCTCGGGCTGTGCCAGGTCCCGGAAGGACGCCATATCTTTCCCGGCCTCACCGTCCGGGAGAACCTCGACCTTGGCGCTTTTCTCCGCCGCGATCCCGTCGGCATCCGCGATGACCTGGACTATGTCTACGCCCTGTTTCCTATCCTTTACGAACGCAGGCATCAGCCGGGCGGCAACCTCTCGGGCGGCGAGCAGCAGATGCTGGCCATCTCGCGGGCACTGATGGCCAAACCCGCGCTTCTTCTCCTCGATGAACCTTCCATGGGACTTGCCCCGCTCGTAACCCGGCAGATATTCGCGATCATCCGCCGCATCAACCGGGAGCACAACACCACTATCCTCCTGGTAGAACAAAAGGCGAGCATGGCGCTCAAGACCGCGCACCGCGGCTATGTTCTGGAAAACGGGCGCATCGTTCTCGCCGATCAGGCCGGGATGCTGCTGGCCAACGAAGACATTCAACGGGCCTATCTCGGGGTCTGACAAGGGATCACGATGAGGAAATTTTTCCATTACCGCGCCTTTGGCCTGGCGCTGATTTTCAGCGCCTTTGCCTGGTTTCTCTACGCACTTGTTGACTATATAGCTCTGCACCGGCGGCAGGTTCCGTTCTGGCACCTGCTAACCGGCCGCCTTCCGGAACACAGCCATATAATCGACGATGCCCATAAGTTCGCGGTCTGGATAACCGCTGTCCTGCTGCTGGCAAGCTTCAGCATCATTACCTCCTATTACCTGAACAGGCTCGAGAGGTCTGAAACCCGGCTGAAAAATATTCTGAACAATGTCATCCCGATCTGCGTCACCGACAACGCCTACCGGATCGTGCAAGCCAATGCCGGCTATGAACGGATCTTCGGGCAGGTCCGAACGGGCAAAGGCCCTCTTTTGTGTTATGATTCAAGACCCGGCCCCCAGTGCCGCACTGAGGCATGCCCCCTCCATCAGATCGGAAAACTCGGCAAAAACAACTATGCCTATGAGGCCGTTAAGGAAGAAAACGGCGAACCACGGTATTATATCGTCAGCGCCACTCCGCTCCTGGACAGAAAGGGACGGCAAACCGGCATCATAGAATCCTTCCAGGACATCACCGCGCGCAGGCTGCTGGAACAGGAAAAGGAGGAGCTGATTGCCGAGCTGCGGGAGGCCCTGGACAAGGTCAAGCTTCTGAGCGGCTTTCTTCCCATTTGCGCCTCCTGCAAAAAGATCCGCGATGACAAAGGATACTGGACGCAGATTGAAACTTATATTAGAAATCATTCGGAAGCGGAATTCAGTCACGGCCTCTGCCCTGAATGCGCGGAAAAACTCTACGGAAAATCGGTTCTGGCGGGCAAAGCACGGAAATAACCCCATCGCCCCTTGCCCGTTCTTATGAGCCTTTTTCAAAATAAACGACGTCGCGAGATCGAGCAAAAAAGTTTTCTGGGCAAGGATGAGTTGTGAAATCGCCCGGAAGCGTAGCAGCGCTACGGTGAGGACGATTTCACAAGGAAGACGCCGTCCAGGAGATTTTTAGC
>QZJD01000091.1 GCA_003604995.1 Desulfobulbus sp.
GTAGCGCTGCTACGCCTGCGGTTTTGTTCAATCGGCCCGGCCAAATCTGACCCAAATCTGAGCGCCTATTTGTAACACTTATTTCTTTCCAGGCCCTAAAAAACCAGATTCATGTCCGCCTTCATGACAATTTCGGTGTACCAGGTCTCCGGGTTGGCCATGGTCAGAACGTCCTCCGTATTCCGGCATAGAGATTGCTATTGTCCTGGAACTGACCGAAAAAGGTGTGCTCGGCACCGCCGAAGAAAAGATTGGAGCCCGCCTCGACTGCCCACTGATCGGACAGCTGATAATGGATGGCGGGCCGCAGGTAGCCATCCTGATCGGAAGGCGAATAATAGGTAAACAGGGAGAGGCGCAGATTCTGGTCCAGCAGCAATTTGGTCAGCCGCAGGGTGAACACATGTCGATACTCATCCTTGGCAAAGGGCCCGGCTAAACGGCGATAGGCGTCATAGTCCCGCATCCATTCCAGATAATACTGGATACCGCCGGTGAAGTCCGGCCCCAGCTCCCGTTCAAAACCGGCCAGAAAGCGCCACTCGCTGTTTCTGATGAAAGGATCCGCGCCGTCCGGATCTTGCCGCGAATCATAGACGCCTGCCTCGATGCTGCCGATGCCACCCAGGAGCGGGCCGCGCGCGCTCGCCCCGCCGACGGTCAGCCGCGGATAGGTCAGCTTGCGAGTCGCGGGGTCCATGCCCTCCGGCGTCTTCCAGAAACCGCTGTAGCCGTAAAGGGCGGTCTCCATGCTACCGATATTCTTATAGATCCTCGCCGTGTATTCACCGTCTTCCGGAAAACGGTTGCGCTCATGGTCGGCAACAACATAATCCCGGCCGGCAACCCGGCCCAGCGGAGCATTCCAATACGAGATCCGGCTGCCGTCGATATAGGCTGAGCCATTGAAGATCGGCACATAGACGAGATCAACGCTTACCAGGTCAAAAAACAGGCTCGCCTTTGCCGCGTCGGACGGCGCCTTGAGATATTCATTGTCCCGGCCGATAAAAAAGGATTCCCAGTCCTTGGGGAAAAGATCATTGATAAAGAGCAGATCGCCGGTCCCCCAGGTAAGGATCTGCCGGCCGACCTTGACATCCATGACCGCAAGCGGCGAGAAGAGCAGGTTCGCCTCCCGGAGTTCCGGCCGCGCCTCCTCGGTGACCGCGTCACCCACGAAATCACCCTTGAGCTTCATGGCGCCCCAGGCAAAGTCGCCGGCCAGATCGAGCTGCAACCGCATCTCGGCGAGGGAGGCGTCCTGTTCATAGGGATCGTCCTGGAGTCGCAGACCGGCGCGGCCATCAACAAACCCGTGCAGCTCCATTTCGTACGCCGCCAGCAGCTCATCAAGCCCGGCGGCCGGGCAGAAAAGGGGCGGCAAGGAAAAGACCAGGGTTGAAACAGCGGCAGCCAGCCGTCTCATTTTCGTATTTCCCGCGGGGGCCTGCGCAGATAGCGCTCGGTGAAAATCGTGTCGCTAAGCCCGATGTCGTAGCTGATGTCGAGAAACTCAGCCACCGTCTCCCCTCCGCCGGCAAAATCCTTTGCCCGGGACCTGACCACGGTGGGATGGCCCTGAATCGTCCGCACCTCAAGGGCCTCCACCGCGCGGTACTTCCGGCCCTCCTTGTCATAATACTCCGCCTTGCGCGGCAGGAAGGTAACGCGGTCGATCCACACATTGTAGAAGGAGAATTCCACCCCGGCAGGGTCTTTCGGGGTATTTTTCAGCAGGAAATGCTGGTCCGTGCTCTCGACCAGCTCATGCTCGTCCTCATCGACCCCCCGCCCGGAAACGTCCTCGTAGACGAAATGGGAGCCCACGAAGCTGGTGCGCTTGTCCGACGCGGCGATCCGCTTGACCAGATCGAGGGCGGGCAGATAGAGCCAGCGGTCGTCATCCCGGTCCAGATGCTTATGGACCATGAAGACCATCTTCCGGACGTCACCGGGTTTTTCGAAATAGACATAGAACTGCTGCTCGCCGCCGTCGGCCACATCGCGCCGCAGCATGATGAGTTCGCGTTCCCGGGTGCGGCTCTGCGCGTCGGTGATAACCATCCGCACCTCGGCCCGGCCGTCCTCGCCGGCATAGTACGCGGCGGTATTGGCGCGGCTGACGATCTCCGAAAGCGGCAGAGCATCAGCCGCCGAAACGTGCCCGGCCAGGGTCAGGACTGCCGCCGCAAGCCGAATCGCCTTCAGGAGAGATCTTCTCATTGGCGCCCTCCTTTAAACATCCTGGTTTCCAGAACCGTAACCAGGGCAGGGATGATGAACATGGTCGCCAGACCGGAAATGGCCATGATGCCGGCCAGAAAGATGCCGACCGTCCTGTAGGTCAGGAGCGGGGCGGCGAGCAGCGGCGTGAAACCGACGGCGATAACGATGACGTTTCTGCTGATGGCCCGGGCCGGTTCCTCGAACATGGCTCTGGCGGTTTCCGGCCAATCGCGGATTTTCGCATATGCCTTGCGGGCCCGTTCCAGGAAATGGATGGCGAAATCCACCGCCAGCCCCAGGGTGAGGGAGGAGAGCACCGCGATCGGCATGTCGTAGTCCTTGCCGATCAGGCCGACGATTCCGTACATCAGGGCAATGGTAACGGAGAGCGGCACCATGGCGACAATCCCCCAGAGCGGCGAGCGGAACAGAACGGTCATCATGAGAAAGACGATGACGAAACTCCCCATGAAGGCATTGAGCATGCCCGAGACCATCTTGTCCTGCCAGACCACGTTCAGGTAGGTCAGCCCGGCCCAATTGTGCTTGATCGGCATGGGCGGCGGCTGCTCGGCAAAAAAATCCTCCACCGCCCGCACCACCTTCTCCATGTCCTTGTTGTCGCCGCTTTTGAGCTGCACCCAGATGTTGGCCTTTGTGTAATCCGGGGTGACAAAATGGAAGAGATCCTCAGGCCTATGGCTGTTCTGGTACGAAATAAGGCTTTGGGCGGCCGCCGCTGCCGAGTCGGGCACCCGGAACTGATCAGGGTTCCCCTCATACAGCTCCTGATGCACTTTTTTGACGATATCAACGATGGAATTGCTTTTGCCGACAATGCCGGTGGCCAGCAGATGGGTCTGCAACGCCTCGACATAGCGCAGCATGGCCGGCTGCTTGAAGAGTTGCTCCCGTCCGCGGATGCGGTCCAGGACAGCCAGCAGGTCCGACCAGAGTTCATAGTCGGCGTCGCCTCCGGCCTGATCACGCAGCTGTTCCCATCGTTTCTCCAGAGAGGAGGCCATGTCGGCGGGCGGGCCTGACTTGCCGAACAGTTCATCAACATCGTGCAGGGCCCGGGCAAAAATATTCGCCTGTTGCGGCAACGAAGCCTGCATTTCCGTCAGGTCGTTTTTGATGAGCGTTGCAAGCTCGGCGCCGCTCTCTTCTCCCTCCCCGGCCGCCAGCACCAGAAAGGCCTCATAGGTGCCGCCGAAATGAGCGTTCAGCACCCGGTCGGCCACCCGGATGGGATGGTTCGGGGTAAACCAGTTGACCGGGTTGTCATTGATCCGGATGCGGGTAATCCCGTAGCCGGCGACAACCAGCGCCGCAAGCGACAGGGCGATGATCGGCTTGGCCTGCCGTATGGTCACGCCGCCCAGCCACCGCAGATGGCGGGAGAGGAACGACCCCCGGCGGCCGGCCGCCCCTGCCGCCAGGCCGAGGCTGGCCAGGCTTTCTTCTTTCAGGAGCATCACGAAGGCCGGGATAAAGGTAATGGTCAGCAGCCAGGCGAGCAGAATTCCGAAGGCCACGAAGATCCCGAAGACCCGCACCGGCGGGATCGGGGTCAGGGCCAGGGAGGCAAAACCGGCGGCCGAGGTGAGCGAGGTGTAGAGCATGGGCATGAACAGCTGCGCCATGACATGCTCCAGGGTCAGCCGCCGGTCCCTGGTCTTCTGGTACTGGTCGTGGAACTCGGAGAGAATGTGGATGGAGTCCACCACCGCCACCGGCATCAGGAAGATGGGAATCATGGAACTCATGATATGCACCGTGTTGCCGGTGCCGATCAAAAGCCCCATGGTGCAGATCACCGAAACCATGGCGATGATCATCGGCGAGATGATCAGGGTGAACTTCCGGAAAAAGAACAGCATGAGAAGAAAAATAGCCAGCATGGACAGCGGGGCGGAGATGGCCATCTGGATGAACATCTCCACCCCGAAGGTGTCCTCGGCCACCGGCAGGCCGGTGATGTGGTACTGCTCATCCCCGGCAAAGGTGGCAATCTTCTCCCTGAGCTGTACCTGGATCCTGTGGGCCAGATCCTTGTGGGTGACCGGCAGATACAGGCACAGTGCCCGGCCGTCCTCGGAAACCAGGGTCCCCTTCAGCATGGGATTGGCCATGGCCCGGTCCCGGATCCGCAGCGCTTCCTCCCTGGTGGCGGGGGCCTCGCCCATCAGCCATTCAAACCGTACCTGCCCCTCCCCGGCCTGCTGGATGTGGTCGACATTGCCGGGGGCGATGACCTCCTGCTTGACCACCCCGATCACCCTGCCCGGATCCTCCGGATCAGGCCAGGAAAGAGAGCGGGCGAATTCAGTCAATTCGGCGACCCGCTGCAGGGTGGCGGGATTGAATACCCCATCCCGGTCTTTTTCATTGACGATGCCGAGGACCACCATGTCATACAGGGTGAATTCCTTTTTGGTCAGGTTGTGGAACACCCGGACCGCTTCGTCCTTGGCGAGCATGTTCTCCGGATCGGTATCCACCCGTACCATGGCGATAAGCGCCCCCAGGACAAAAGTCGCAAGCACCATAGCCGCGGTTACCAGCCGTGGACGGCGAATTGAAAATTGAATCAATGCCTTTCCCGGGTGCATACCCTTCTCCTCGATTGCTTGAAAGAGATCAACAGGACCAAACTCCGGCAGCTGCTCTGCTGCCCCTCCGGCCGCACTTTGAGGGGCTTACGGCAGCCGGCTGTAGCCATGGCGCATTTTCCAGAGGAAGTAGGTTTCAAACTGGATCTTGGCCCACTTGGCCCAGAGCGCCTTTTTGACATACGATTTCTGCCGGGGCGGCAGCAGCGGGTTCGCGACCATGAGCGCCGCGGTCCGGCCCATGTCCATCATGCAGGTAACGCTGAGTTCCCTGGTCGCGGACGGAGGAAGGTTGCGCAGGTCGGCGGCGATATTGGCCGCCGCCGCCTTGGCCATGCGTACGGTCATGAAGCCGGTTTTCGGCACGCCGGTGGGGACCGGCGTGGGCTCCAGCGGGGCCAGGGCCATGGCCACCCCGACGGTGTAGATATTGGCGTGCTCCGGGTGGCGGAAATGCTGGTCCGCCGGGATGAATCCCCGGGGGTTGCCCAGGCCGGCCACGCCCCGCACTCCCTTGAACGGCGGGGCGAGCATGGCCAGCTTGAACGGCAGGCCGCCGCCGGCCAGACGGATCTCGCCGGGGGTAATTTCTTCGATGGCCTGATTGGCCGCTACCTTGATGTCCAGTTCGGCAAACTCATCCTCGAGGAAACGCCTCGACTTGCCCAGGCCGCCGATCCCCATGTGGCCCAGGTAGGGCTCCGAGGTCAGGTAGGTGATGGGCACCTTGTGGCGCATCCTGCGTTTGCGCAGCTCCCAGTCCATTTCAAAGGCCAGTTCATAATAGGGACCGAAGCAGCTGGCCAGCTGGGTCGAACCGATCACCACCGGCCCGGGTTCCTCCAGGAGCCGGAGCCAGGCCTCGCGGCTCTTGATGGCATACTCCATGGTGAAGGTGCAGTGGGTAAACCCCTTTTTCGGCCCCAGACCCGGGATTTCATCGCAAGCCAGGTGGGGGCCGGTGGCGATCACCAGGTAGTCATAGGGATATTCACCGGCGGCGGTGCGGACCTTCAGTTCTCCCGGCAGGACCTCGGTGACGCTCTCGTGGACAAAACTGATCCCCCTGGGCCGCAGGATGCCGGCAACGCCGAGGGTGATGTCCGCCGGCCGGCGCGAGCCCATGATCACCCAGGGCAGCGACGGCAGGAAGACAAAATCCCGGTCCGCGCTGAGCAGGGTAACCTCGACGCTGTCCCCCGCCAGCCGTTTTACCTCCAGGGCAGCGGTGAGGCCACCGAACGAGCCGCCGATAACCACAATCTTTTTTTTCATGGCACCTTCAATGCACAATGATGAATGAAGGAGGCCGCAGGCCGGCGGCCTCCATACTTGCAATCCCGGGGACGCAATTGCGTTCCGGCCCCGCCTGTTTCAAAAGGTCAGGACCCTTTCGCTTTCGTCGATCAGTTCGTACAGATCGGTCATGAAACCCATCGGACAGGAAGATGATCCCGTTTGACCACGGGATTTGAGGCAGACGCCTCAGACAATGAGCTCCCCGCCCCCCGCATAGAACTCCTCGACCTGGGCCTTGACGTCAAATTCCGGGGTGGAGATCTCGTTGAACTCCACGCCCCGGCCCAGCATAAACATGTTCACTTCCTTGCCCTTCTTCAGGCTGACATTCGCCAGCCGGACCGCGTTGTACACTGTTTCCGCGTCGTTGGATGAGATCACATACAGCCATGCCATCTTGTACCTCCTTGCCAAAGAGTTCTGGGTATGGGCTTCTTTGCTCCAGCCCGGAGAAACTTGCATTGCTTGATTTGATCACTTGGGGCCGGCCAGGTTCCGGCGGATCATCGCCTCCAGCTCCTGCTCAGCGATGTCCTTCCCCTGAACCAGTATCTCGCCGCCGAGCATGATCGCCGGCGCCCTGGGCAGCCCCAGGTCCGCGTAGGCCATGGACTGGTACGCCTCCCGCGGCTTTGTTACCACCTCGACGGGGATATCGAATTTCTTGCCCAACCTGGGCAGCATCTCGTTGAAATGGCCTCAGGTCTTGCCCGGTGGCTCGTTCAGAAAAAAGCGCAGAATCATGACAACCTCCTTGCAACTCAAAGTTTACCATCCGCCACTGCGACTCCAATGGGTTACAGGGTGTGCCGGCGTCGTAATCGCGGTTCTTGTGATTCCGACAATCATTGTTTCCTCCCCTCTTCTTGATTGTTGTTTTCCTGGCGCAGTTTTGCCACGAGGAATTCGGCACCGCTGCGCGACAGGCCGAGATGGTCGGCGAGTTCGGCGGCGTCGCCGCCGGGATGGTGCTTCAGAAAGTCCGCCGCCGCGTCCTCCAGCTCGTCAAGCCAGTTCTCGAAAAGCGGCAGAATCCCGGGATCGGCAATGGCCAGGAGCTGCTTGGCCTGGGCCACTTTATGCACCAGGGTCTGGCACATCTGGGTTGGGTCGACACCTTCGCCCATGCATTCCGCCAGTCAGAGATCCACCATGCTGGAGACCTTGTCCCCCTCGGGTCCGCCGATCATTTCGGCGACAAACCGGTGCCTGGCCTCGTCGTCCACCTGGGCCAGGATCGTTTTCAACTCCGGCAAAAGCGCCGCCAGCGCCTCGGTCGGTTCCAGGGTGTCCAGAATTGCTTGCAGTTCCTTCATGTCGTTGTCCTTCAAATCAAAAATCAGTACGCCGGGCCAGCAGCTCGACCGCCAGCCCCCGCAACTCCGCCAGGATCGTCACCACCCGCGGATCGGCCAGCTCGTAATAGATGAACGGCCCCGATCGCTCCACCCGCACCAGAAGCGCCCGTTTCAGTTCCTTCAGGTGATGGGAGACCAGGGGCTGGGAAATGCCCAGCTCCTCGACTATGCGCGACACCGGCTTCTTGCCGGCCGCGAGGCTCAGAATGATCCGCAACCGGTTCTCATCCGCCATGGCCTTGACCACAAAGGCCGCGGAGCGCAGATCACTGCTCGTCGAATCTTCGGCCATCACTCTTTCTCGTTTTTTTCCTGGTTCAGTCCCGCTATCATATAAACGAATATATATATGTTTAGATGTTAATGTCAAGGGACATTATGAGAGCCCCCAGCGGGACAGGAGGTATCGATAAAAATGACCGCGGTCGAGTTTTTCCTTGACGCGGGCCCGTCCCCATGATTAAAAATCGACTGCGGTCATTTTTTAAAAATCATCCAATCCACTACCATTGAGGACGCATGGCAGGCGTCAGAGACCAGAAAAAAAAGCAGACCAGGGCGGCGATCCTGAAGGCTGCGGTGAAGCTCTTCAGCAGGCAGGGCTACGAGCAAACCAGCATCGATCAGCTGGCCCGCGCCGCGGGCATCGGCAAAGGCACGGTCTACTCCTATTTCCAGACCAAGAGCGAGATTTTTCTGGCCTTCTGCGAGGAGCAGCTGGAATTCATCAACCGGGAACTGGCCGCCAGGTCGAACCCTGAAGCACCTCTGCTTCAGCAACTGCTGACCTTCTTCCAGGGCGAATTCCGCTTTGTCAGCCGCAACCGGGAATTCGGCCGCATTTTCCTGCGGGAAACGGTTTTCCCGAAGGACTTCACCGGCGAGCGGGCCAGGCAACTGGACGACAAGTACATCGACATCCTCATTCCGATCTTCAAACAGGCGCAGGCGCGCGGCGAACTGCGGACCGATCTCGAACTGATCGTGGTCACCGGCCATTTTTACGCCCTGTACATCATGACCGTTTCGGCCTGGTACATGGGCCGCCTGCACAGCGAGGAGGATGTGGCCATGGGCATGGAATTGTTATTCGAGCAGGCCCTGCGGGGTCTGGCTCCAATCAAGGCAAGGGAGGCCGCCGCGCATGGCGCAGGAAAATAAGGACCACATACCGGAAACACGAAAGGAGAAGGCCTTGCGCTTTGTCTGGGGCAACCTGCCGCGCCTGCTGCTCCTCGGCCTGCTCGTGCTGTTTGTTGCCCTCATCGGCCGGATCGGCGCGGAAAAGGCGCGCCTTGCCGAGGAAAAGGCGGCGGCCCAGGCCCAGGGCCGCAAGCCGGTGAACGCCGTCCTCCTTGAGTTGCAGCCCCACCCGATCCGGGATGCCATCAATCTGCCCGGAATGATCGAGCCGTGGACCCGACTGGAGCTGCTGGCCCGGGTAAACGGCGCCATCGACGAGGTGCTGGTCCGGGAAGGCGAACGGGTGACCGCCGGCCAGGTTCTGGCGCGCATCGAGGAGGACGATTACCGGATCGCCCTGGACGCCGCCCGGGCGGCCCATGCCCACGCCAAGGCCGACTTTGCGCGCAAAAAGGCGATGCTCGCCAAGAAGACCGTGCCGTTGGCGGAGGTGGAACTGAGCGAGGCGCAGCTGCTCACCGCCAGGGCGGCCATGGAGGACGCCGAATTACGCCTTGCCCGCTGCACGATCACCGCGCCCATGGCCGGCGTGGTCCGTCGCCTGGATGCCAAAGTCGGCCTGTTCCTGAACATCGGCGACCCGGTGGGCGAACTCCTGGAACTGGACCGGGTGAAGGCAGTGGTGGGCATCCCGGAATCGGATGTGGCGGCGGTGCGCGCCATCGACCAGGTCGAGGTGGAGATCCAGGCCCTGGAGGGACGGCGAATCACCGGCCGCACGTATTTCCTGGCGCCGTCCCCGGAGAACGTCGCCCGCCTTTACCGCCTGGAGCTGGAACTGGCAAACGGTTCCGGCGACCTGCTGCCCGGCATGTTCCTGCGCGCCCAGGTGGTGAAGAAGGTGGTGGCGGACGCGCTCGCCGTTCCCATCTACAGCGTCATCACCCGCAACAACGAGCAGTACGTCTTTGTCGTCCGTGACGGGGTAGTGCACCGGCAGCCGGTGCAGCTGGGCATCATGGAAAACTGGCTGATCCAGGTTGTCGAGGGACTCAAACCGGGCGACCTGCTGGTTGTCGAGGGTCACCGCGAGGTCGAGGAAGGCCAGCCGGTCAACGTCCTCAAGGTCCTCACCGAAGCCACGGGCCTTTCGCTATGATTGTCTCCGATACCGCGG
Source organism: Desulfobulbus sp. (assembly GCA_003604995.1). Lineage (GTDB taxonomy): Bacteria > Desulfobacterota > Desulfobulbia > Desulfobulbales > Desulfobulbaceae > UBA10518. The sequence goes on from QZJD01000091.1 coordinate 9,822, forward strand.
TCAAAAACTCCATCTCGGTGCTGGTTCTGGCGGTGCTGATCCTGGTCTTCGGCACCTACTGCTACCTCTCCCTGCCCCGGGAAAACGAACCGGACATCACCATCCCCAACGTCTTCGTCTCCACGACCTACCGCGGGGTCTCCTCCGCGGACATCGAGACCGCGGTCACCGTGGAGATCGAAAAGAAGCTCAAGGGGCTGGACGGGTTGAAAAAAATCCAGTCGGTCAGCTCCGAGGGGCTTTCCTCCATCAACATCGAGTTCGTCACCGGCACTGATATCGACAAGGCCCTGCAGGACGTCAAGGACAAGGTGGACGAAGCCATGGGCGAACTGCCCGACGACCTGGACGAAGACCCTTCGGTCTTTGAGGTGAATTTCTCCGAGCTGCCCATTGTCGTTTTCTCCCTGTCCGGCACCTGCGGCCTGCCCTGCCTGAAAAAAATCGCCGACGACCTGGAGGACGAGATCGAGGCCATTCCCGGCGTCCTGGCGGTGGATGTCACCGGCGGCCTGGAACGGGAGATCCGGGTGGAGGTCTTCCCAGAAAAGCTCGCCTACTACGGCCTGACCATCAATGCCCTGGAGCACGTGGTGGCCAGCGAGAACAAGAATACATCCGGCGGGGCGATCCGGCTGGGCTCCGGCCGGTTCCTCCTCCGGGTGCCAGGCGAATTCAGCACCCCGGACGAGATCTACGGCCTGGTGCTCAAGACCCATGAGGGCGAACCGGTCTATCTGAAGGATGTCGCCCGGGTGGTCGACGGCTTCAAGGAGGAAATGAGCCGTTCCCGCCTGAACGGGCGGCAGGCGGTCAACATCGCCGTTCGCAAGCGCTCCGGCGAGGGGATCATCGCCATCACCGACCAGCTGGACCGGATCATCGGGGAGGACCGCCTGACCTGGCCGGCGGGCACCGAGATCACCAAGGTCATGGACAAGGCAAAGGACATCCGGGCCATGGTGGCGGACCTGGAAAACAACATCCTCTCCGGTCTGGTCCTGGTGGTCCTGGTCCTCTTCTTTGTCATGGGCCTACGCAACGCCGTCATGGTCAGCCTGGCCATCCCCTTCTCCATGCTCCTCTCCTTCACGGTGATGTATGTCATGGGTATCACCCTGAACATGGTGGTCCTGTTCAGCCTGACCCTGGCCCTGGGCATGCTGGTGGACAATGCCATCGTCATCGTCGAGAATATCTACCGCTTCATGGAACAGGGCGCCGGCCGGGTCGAGGCCGCGATGAAGGCCACCTCCGAGGTGGCCTGGCCGGTAATCGGCTCCACCCTCACCACCCTCGCCGCCTTTGGCCCCATGCTTTTCTGGCCGGGGATCATGGGCGAGTTCATGAGCTACCTGCCCCTGACCCTGATCATTACCCTGACCTCCAGCCTCTTCGTGGCCATGGTGATCAACCCGGCCCTGGCTTCCCTGTTCATCAAGGTTTCAGCCCGGAAGCCCCGGGACACCCCCTCGCCAATGACCGCCGCCCCCATGGAGCAGCCGGTGGAGATCCGCGGCCCCATCCTGCGCCACTATCAGAAGACCCTGACCTTCTGCCTGCGCCAGCCCCTGGTCACCCTGGGCTGCGCCGTGGTCGCCCTGCTGATCATGATCCAAGGCTGGCTGCTGCTGATCGGCCTGGAAAAACCGGTGGAATTCTTCCCGGAAATCGATCCCAAGGGAATGTATGTAAATGTCGATGTCCCGGAAGGGGCCGATCTGGACTATATCGACCGCATCCTGCAACGGGTGGAGATGGCGGTGGCCGGCGGCCCCGGCGGGGAGAGTGCGGAAGTGTATCAGGAGGCGCTGGCCGGCCGACCCTACACCGCGGCCACCGGCAGGTCCTACCAGGGGCCCAGCGACCTGGAAAACATCACCGACATCTATATGAAGGGGGTGGTCTCCGCCGGACCGGGCAGCGCCTTTGACCCCAATACCCCCAGCCACATCGGCGTCCGCTTCCTGGATCTTGAGGAACGAAAAACCTCCACCCACGAGACGGTGGCCGAGATCCGCGAGCGGGTGGCGAACATCGCCGGCGGCAAGATCACCGTGGCCATGCAGGAGGAGGGGCCGCCCACCGGCGCGGCGATCAATATCGAGATTGCCGGGGACAACTTCACCGTCCTCGGTGGGATTGCCCACAAAATCAAGGAAATCGTCAGCCAGGTGCCCCATGTCAAGGATGTCCGGGACGACTTCAAGGAGGGCACCCCGTCGGTGCAGGTGGTGGTCGACCGGCAGAAAGCGGCGCTCTTCGGCCTGACCACGGACATGATCGGCTTTGCCTTGAAGACAGCGTACAACGGCCTGGACGTCTCCTCCTATCGGGAGGGTGATGAGGACTACGACATCACCGTCCAGCTGCGGGAATCCGACCGGAAGGTGGTGGACGTACTCCGCGAGTTGATGATCCCCGCCCCTTCCGGCGAACAGGTGCCGCTCTCCACCCTGGCCCAGGTCCGGTTCGCCGGCTCCATCGGCGACATCACCCGGATCAACAACGAGCGGGTGGTGACGGTCAAGGCCAACGTGGACGAGACCAAGGTTCCCGGCCCGGTGGCCCGGGCCCAGGCGGAAGAGCTTCTGGCGCAGTTCCCCCTGCCGCCCGGTTACCAGCTCAAATTCACCGGCGAGTTCGAGTTCCAGCAGGAGTCCGAGGACTTCCTGAGCAAGGCATTCGTCGTGGCCCTGCTCCTCATCTTCCTCATCCTGGTGGCCATGTTCAACTCACTCAGCCAGCCCTTCATCATTATGACCTCGGTGATCCTCTCTCTGGGCGGCGCCTTCCTCGGCCTGTTCATCTTCCGGCAGCCCTTCGGGATCATCATGACCGGGGTGGGCGTCATCTCGCTTGCCGGGGTGGTGGTGAACAACGCCATCGTCCTGCTCGACTACACCAACAAGCTCATCGCCCGGGGCCTCCCCCTGCAGGAAGCGGTGATCCGGGCCGGCGCCACCAGGCTGCGTCCCGTCCTGCTCACCGCGATCACCACCATTCTCGGCCTGATCCCCATGGTCACCGGCGTTTCCTTTGACTTTCACCACCTGGCGATTTCCTGGGTCAGCGAATCAAGCCAGTGGTGGCGCTCCATGGCGGTGGTCGTCATCTTCGGCCTGCTGGTGGCCACCTTTCTGACCCTGGTGGTGGTCCCGACCATCTTCTACATGCAGCAGCGCTTCCTTATCGAAAGCGGCAGGCTGCTGGACCGGGTCCGCCGATGGTACTGGGGCCTCTTCGACCGGCTGACCGGCGGAGTCCGGAAACAGAATAATTAGCAACCGAGACCGGCCATGGAATATCCTGCCTTTTACCTGCACGAGCAATTCATCAACGAACTCTGGGAGCGAATCAAATCCCAGAACGAGAGCGGAGCCCTTCTGCCCGGCCTCAGCGCAGACCTGCAACGGGGAGAGGCTCCTTCCCGGGAGCACCTCGCCAAGTTGCTCGACGCCGTGTTTTGGGCCAGCCATGAAAAGGAGGAAGGAGTCTCGGTGACGGTCTCCCTCATCTACAACAGGCCGGCGCAGGTACCGGATTGCTTCTGCTTTGACCGTCCGCTGAGCGTACATCCGCGCAACCTGGTCAAGCTCGGCCCGGCCCTGGAAAACCCCAGAGCCCATATCAGCATCTGGCCGGATGAGCACGGAGAACTGAAAATCTGGGGCTTCAAAACCGGGTCCGACGATTTCGTCACCACGGATCTCTGGGTGCAATCCCTGGGACCGGGCTGCGTCCTGATCACCTTTGGCGGCAGGGCCTTGGCGGCCCTCACCGGCAACCGGACATTGTTCCTTGATCCAGGCGTTCTGATGCAGTCGATCATGCCGAAAATCACCCCGCGGCCCACCGCGGGGGAACTGAACATGACCGGTATTATCCGCTACAACTCCCTGCTCTATATCGCGCAGATCATGCGGGCGCACGGTCACGGCGGCACCGTGCTCGCCGTGCCGGAGGACAGCGACTGGCGGAAATCGATCAGGCTGCCGGTCACCTATACCGGCGGGGCGAGCTTTCTGGATGCCAGCATCGACTTCCCTCAGCCTGACCCGGAAGCCGCCGGCAGCCACAAATCGGTTTTCGAGCTGTTGAAAAACGTCTTCAGCAAGCGCCGGGAGAGCAACACGAACATCCGCAACCTCATCCGGGAACAGTGTAACCGCATCGCCCGGCTGACCGCGGTGGACGGCGCCCTGGTCATGAGCTTTGACCGCTACACCTACTGCTTCGGCGCCAAGATCCAGCAGATCGAATCCCTGCCCGGGGCCATGAACCTGCGCGTTCAAAAGCCGGTGGAGGGCTCCGGCGAGACGACCCTCAACATCTCGGATCTGGGCGGCACCCGCCATCAGTCCGCCGCCCAGTTTGCCTATGACCAGCCCCGAGCCATCGCCATTGTTGCTTCCCAGGACGGCGACGTAACCTTTTTCACCCGGGAGAGCGAAAAGGGCGGCCTGCTCGCGGTGCAGCAGGCCGAGTTGGCACTTCTGCACGAGGGGCTCAGCGGTGCCCTCTGGAACATCTCCCTCTTTTCCCGGCTGATGTCTGCATAACCCATCCCGAGCTGCTTTCTCGGAGTCGGGGTCGGTATCGGTATCGGTATCGGTATCGAAAAAACAAGACGCGGATCAGCTGCGAGACCTGCAAATAAACAGTTTTTCTTAAGCAGATGCAGTTTTAAAACTGAGCAAAGCGGCGTGTGGAAAGACAAGAATCGACCCCGATACCTATTCCGACCCCGACCCCGAGAATCCGGCACACCACTCCCGGCGCAGGAAAGCGCGACACGCATCTCTTTATCATCCTGAAAATGAGAGAAGGGAAAAGATAAGGCTCACCGCCGCCTGCCCCAGAGCGGGTCCTGACCGAAGCGGTCGAGCCACCAGTCTTCGGCGTCATAGACATCCCCTTCCGGTGGTTTGAGGGGAAAGCGGTACTCCTCGCAGTAGCGCATGAGCAAGGTATAGGCGGCGGTCAGTTCGTACATCTTTTCGTTGTCGGCCTTCGGATTTTCAACGCGGGTATCGGGATGATGCTCTTTGCTGAGCCGCCGGTAGGCTCCCTTGATTTCCGCGAGGGTGGCCCGCTCGCCAAGATTCAGAATCCGGCGCGCCTCCTCAATGGCCTGCCATTCCTTGCGGGTCATTTCTTTCTCCAGCTCTTCTCCGTGCCCTGGAGGAGGCGGCTGATATTCTGATGATGCTTGAGCCAGATCAAAACAACGACGGCGGCGGCAAGGGCAAGCTTCCAGGCCGATTCCTGAAGGAACCAGAGCCCGGGCAGCACCGCTAGGGCGCCGAGCAGCGAGCCCACGGATACGTAGCCGGAGAGCCCCACCGCCGCGGCAAAAACCAGCAGGCAGCCAAGCACCGCCTTGGGCGCCAGGTAGAGAAAGACCCCCAGCCCGGTGGCCACCCCTTTGCCGCCCCTGAAGCCGAGATAAAGCGGGAACATATGGCCGATGACGGTGGCCGCGCCGCACAGGGCCAGCAACGTGCCCTGCTGGCCGTCAGCGGGCAGCAGCCGGCCGGCGACAAAAAGAGGGGTAAAGCCCTTGCCGATATCGGCGAGCAGGGTCAGCAGGCCAAGCTTCTTGCCCAGCAGGCGGGCCACGTTGGTCGCCCCGATATTTTTGCTGCCCTGGGCGCGGATATCGATTCCGCTGCTGCGGGACAGGAGCAGACCGAAGGGGATCGCCCCTACCAGATAGGAGGCAACGATCAGAAAAAGGGCCATAGGGGTCATGGGCAACACCTGGAAAAAAGCTCAGGCCTTGTTGCGGCTGAGCACCAGGCTCAGGCCGCAGGCGGCCGCGTACTCGGCAATTTCATCTCTGAGCGCCCGGACATAGGGACAGTCGGTAACGGCCAGGAGCGACTGCCTGAGCCGGCGGGTTTCGCTGCCGTCGCCCAGGGGTTCCACCACATAGGGAAAAATCTGCGGCCGCCGGCAGACCTGGGGTCTTGCCCCGTACACCCGGCAACGGCCGCTCGCCACATCAAGTCCCGGACAGGAGGACTGCCTGGGCAGAATCAGACTCCAGCCGTTTCGCCAGTGCATCAGCCGGGGACCTGACAGGCGATAAAAGGGAAGACCGTCCACGGTCAGTTCATCCTCGTCCGTGGAAGAACGGGCACGGCTCGCCTCGCTGTCATGACCGGGCACCGGGAAGAGGCCTGTTTCCTCGGGCTTCAGCGGGATCTCGAAAAACTCCTGGGTCATGTCCGCCTCGGGTCCGACGCAGCACAGGGTGCAGCCGCAGGGTTGGCAGAGCAGGCTGTTGATCTCTTCCAGTTCGGCGGTCAAAACCTCCTGCTGGAGAAGGGCGGCGGCGGCGGTCAGGGGATCGAGCGGTTGGCCGGCCTCGTCCACCACCGCACACAAAGCGGCGTTGCCCGCCTTGATCCGCTCCAGCCCGGCCAGAATCGTCAGATAAGCGGAGAGCAGCGTCCGGGGCGCATCATAAACCGTGCGGTCCGTTTCAATGGGTTCGGGCAACTCACCGATGACCTCCGCCACCGTGGCGAACGGCCCGGTCAGGTACAGGAACTGGAGCATGGAAACCAGAGGCATGACCGGCTGCCTGAGCCGTCGGAGGCCCGCCGCAAACTTTACTTCCGGCACGGGATCCTCATTGCAAAGAGTTGCAACCATGATAAACTCGCAAAAACTTCACAATACTCGGCAGATGGCTAAGCACAAAAGTTCGATATACAGGTAAGCGAACGGAGTGAGACTCCGAGGCGTGGTGGTGTCGGCCACGCGCAGGCGTACACAAAGTACGTCGAGCATTGGCCGAGCCCGCCACAACGAAGTATATCGGACTTTTTGCGACGCCATCAACCATCGCCTGCCGATCCTACACAATAGAGGACCGGAAGACAAGCCAAGGCAGGCGGTTCGTTTCTTTTTACTGGCAGGGCAAACCCCCTTTACGGTAAATACTTTGGTGCGTATATTATTGGTTCATGCAAATATTTTTACCAGGGCATGCACATGGCTATCCGTACCATCCTCACCTTTCCTGATCCGATCCTGCGGCAGAAGGCCGTAAAGGTGACCCGCTTTGACGAAGAACTGAAACAACTGGCCGTTGACATGGGCGAAACCATGTACGATGCCCCGGGCATCGGTCTGGCCGCCAACCAGATCGGCGTCCTCCTCCGGATCGTGGTGGTGGACGTCAGCACCCCTGAAACCGGCAAACGTTTCATCTCGCTGGTCAATCCGGTCATCTCCGAGGGAGAGGGCAGCGTGACCGACGAGGAGGGCTGCCTCAGCGTCATCGACTACACCTCCAACGTCAAGCGCTTCAAAAAAATCAAGGTGACCGCTCAGGACCTGGAGGGTAACCCCATGGAGTTCATCGCTGAAGACCGGTTTGCCCGGATTATCCAGCACGAGGTGGATCATCTGGACGGCAGGCTGTTCATCGATCATCTCAGTTCCTTAAAACGAAGCCTGTACAAGAAACGGCTGAAAAAAATCCTCCAGGCAGCCGAGGCATGACCACGCCGCTGCGCATTCTCTTCATGGGCACCCCGGAATTCGCGGTGCCTGCCCTGCAGGCCCTGCTCAAGGGTCCGGACCAGATGGTTGCCGTGGTCTGCCAGCCGGACAAGGAAAGCGGCCGCGGCCGCAAGTTGCAGGCGCCGCCGACCAAAATCACGGCCGCGGCCGCCGGGATTCCGGTGCTCCAGCCCAAATCGGTCCGTAGCCAGCCCTTTCTCGACCAGATCGCGGCCCTGCATCTCGACCTGATCGTGGTCGCCGCCTACGGCAAGATCCTGCCCGGCTCCCTGCTCAAGCTGCCCCGTCTCGGCGCGATCAACATCCACGGCTCCCTGCTGCCCAAATACCGCGGTGCGGCGCCCATCCAGTGGGCGGTGATCAACGGCGAGGCGGAGACCGGGGTGACCATCATGCAGATGGACGAGGGCATGGATACCGGCGACATCCTTTTGCCGGCGGCCGTTCCGATCACCGAGGAAGACACCGCCGGAACCATGTTCGGCAAGCTCGCCGAGGTGGGCGGCCGGGCGCTGATGGAGGCCGTCGCCCGACTCAAAGAGGGGACCCTGCCGCCGCAAAAACAGGATGACCGCCTGGCCAGCGAGGCCCCGATGCTGAACAAGGAAATGGGCCATCTCGACTGGTCGCAAGATGCCCGCCG
>QZJD01000026.1 GCA_003604995.1 Desulfobulbus sp.
CATTTCGAGGCATAAATCATGTTGCCCCCGTAGCTCAGGGGATAGAGCACAGGATTCCTAATCCTGGTGCCGCAGGTTCGATTCCTGCCGGGGGCACCATCAATTCATGGTTTACGGTCATTCAATAGAGAGATCTGAGATCTTGGGGATAGTGGTCAGGATATGCTGCTTGACCGACCTGAGCGGATCGGCTTTGACTTCCGTGCCTCGGCTTCGGTGCCCAGGAACGGGATCCACTGGCGCTTGCTGTTTCTCCCTTTCGGTAGCAGTCGATGATCCGGAGCCCTTCTCCGTTTTATGCAGGCGGGCGGTAACGGTTAAACAGCATTTTACTCGAGACAGAGGACCAGGCGCTTGCCCATGACGGCGGCGGCCCGGTCGAGCTGCTTGAGTGTCGGCCAGTGGTTCGGTCTTCCAGTCGCTGCACCGCAGGCCACGAGGTGTCAAACGCCCGGGCCAAGTCGGACAGCGGCTTGCTGCCTCGCTGCTTCCTGATCAGGAGCGCGGCCTGCGCCTGGGCATCGGGGGCGAAGCCGATGATATCCGGCCCGGTCACCGGTGACGGGTCAGGGATCTCCGCGCCGCTGTCCAGGCGATAATCGAGGATGCCGCTCAGGGCTTCCCGGGCATTCAGCTCCGCCTCTTCCCTGGTCTCGCCGTCGGTCATCCCTTCCGAGATATCGATGAACTGGACAAAGTCCCCGCCGTCACGGTCCTTCTCAAATTTCGCTGGGTAAACAGGTTTCATTTCAACGCCTGCAGAATTCAATAAAATATGGCTGTTTGATTGCGGGTCAGGGAATAAGTCAGGAGCGTGAGGCTTTGGTTTAGCCTGGGACGTCCCGGAGAAAATATACAGTCAAGAATTTTTCAGCGGTGCCCTCGTCAAGAAACATTTTTTTCGAGAATGATTCTTTTGAGTGATTCTTTTTACTGGCCCCATTGATAGCCTGGTCGACCGCATGCTTCCGTGACGGAGCTAAAATTTTGAGGGAGTGGTCTTTCAGCCTATTTCGCTGTTTTTATTGGAAGCCCTACAGGAAGGTGAGAAACCTGCTCCCGGTCGGCATAAATATTATTATTTGCAATCGATGCATATTGATATGCATCTCTTTTTTAAAAGCTTTTAAAGCTGATAGTAAATACTATATTCATAAAACAAAGCACATGCTGCTGAATATTTTTATTATAATTACTTGTTATTATTAACTAATTTTTTAAAATGATTGACAATTATATTTTTTATTTGACTTATTTTTGATCCAGTTTTAATTAACTATAAACCATATTTTTTATTAACCATTTAATGGGAGGCAAACATGAAAAAAGTATTTTGCGTAATTGCTCTGCTCCTTCTTTTTGCCACGGCTGCTTTTGCCAAGGTGAACATCAATACCGCCACGGTGGGCGAACTTGAGGCACTTCCGGGTATCGGGCCGGCCAAGGCGGAAGCCATCGTGAAATATCGAGAGGCGAATGGGAAATTCAAGTCGGCCGAAGAACTGAAGAATGTTCAGGGAATCGGTGACAAAGTGTTTGCACAGATAAGCGGCGAGATTGAAGTAAGCAAATAGTCTGTCCTGTCGCATCTGGCCGGAACCGTCCGGATCCGGCCAGATTTAATCTTTCCTTAGGTCGCTCGCATATTTTTTTATCTCGGTTCCCGTTCTCAATAAGGATTTATTCAAAGGGCAGGTTCCCCCGATGTATAGGGGAAATTTGATCTAAGAAGACCTGTCTTGCGTTGATTGCATCCCGGCAAAATAGCCTGGCTTTTTCTGCTGAACGCGTCAAGGCAAGGCCTTGCTGCCGGTTTCGGGCTGAAAATGAACAACTTCGGCCTTCTTGAAAAATCCGTCCTGTCTCTGTCCATTTTTTGTCAGTTCTCTTGACGCATTATCCGCCAAACTTTCCGGAAAACGTTCTATCGATGAGGTGAATCCAAATGTGCTCGAACCGCAAGGTGGATGAAACATGATTTGCCATTTTGCTTGGGCACCTTTTTTCTGGTAGACTGTATAAAGCATACCAGCGGTTTTAACCGTCTTTCCCTAATAACAAGCAAGGTGCAATCAAAACTCTATGCAGATAAAAGGATTTACCGCCGCGGCCGTCAAGGCAGGCATCCGCTATCGGGACAGGCTGGATCTCGCACTTATATATTCGGAATCGCCGGCAGTGGCCGCCGGGGTTTTCACCACCAACAAGGTCAAGGCCGCGCCGTTGCTCCTGGATATGGATCGTCTGGGAAAGGGCAAGGCCCAGGCCATCCTGATTAACAGCGGCAATGCCAACGCCTGCACCGGTAAGGAAGGCATGCGGATGGCCAGGGAGACAAGCGCCATGGTAGCGCGGCAACTCGGGATAGAAGAGGATCTTGTCCAGGTCGCCTCAACCGGAGTCATCGGCCAGCCCCTGAATGCGCAGCCTTTCGCTGAGGCAATTCCCCGCCTCGTTGCAGCCCTGACGGCCGATGGCTTTGACGATGTGGCCAGGGCGATGATGACCACGGATACCGTGCCCAAGAGCTCATTCCGGCAGATTGATATCGACGGAACCGAGGTATCGTTGTTGGCTGTGGCCAAGGGGTCCGGAATGATCATGCCCGATATGGCCACCATGCTCTGCTTTTTGGTGACCGATGCCCAGATCGTTTATCCGGAATTGCAGGCTGCCATTCGTAACAGTGTGGAAAAATCCTTCAACAGGATCACTGTGGACGGCGACACCAGCACCAATGACATGGTACTCGCCCTGGCCAATGGGGCTGCGGGAAATCGTTGGATCGACGAGGATAATCCCGAAGGGCGAGAGGCTTTTGCCGTAGCGGTGGCATCCCTCTTCAAGGAGCTTGCGCTCAAGATAGTGGCGGACGGAGAAGGCGCGACCAAGCTGGTGACGATCAGGGTGGTCGGGGCGCGGGACGATGAAGGGGCTCTCAACGCGGCCCAGACCATTGCCAATTCCTCACTGGTCAAGACCGCTTTTTTTGGCGAGGATGCGAACTGGGGCAGGATTATTGCCGCGCTGGGTCGCTCGGATTGCCTTTTTGACCCGGAACGGGTTGCCATTTCCTTCGACGATGTGCCCATGGTCCGGGATGGGGTCGGGCTCGGCGATAAGGCGGAAGAGGCCTGTACCGACGTTCTGAAGAAGGATCGCTTTACGGTGACGGTTGATCTGCAGGACGGGTCGGGGACGGCGGAGGTCTATACCTGCGATTTCTCCCTCGATTATGTCAAGATCAATGCCGATTACCGATCCTAGCCCTCAGGGCCGGCTGGCCAAGGAGTCGGTCTGGCGGCTGCCGTCTGCATTCGCGGCGGAGGAACTGCTCGCCGAACTGAAGCTCTCTTTCGACAACTCCCAGGGTGAGCGGGACCGGTCGGTGACCACCTGGTTCGACACCTTTGACTGGCGGCTCTACAGCCGGGGACTGCTGCTTTATTATGACCGCACGGCCTGGCATCTCGTGCATCGGGATTCCGGAGAGGAGATCGCGGGCATTCCCGATCACGGAGGGGGCGGCTGGCGATTCTGCCGGAATTTTCCGGTCAGCCGCCTGCGCACCCTCCTTGAACCGTTGCTTGCCCATCGCATCCTTCTTCAGCTGTTCCGCAGTACCGTCACAACGGTGTCGCTGTCTCTCCTTGATCGCGAGGATAAGACCGTGGCGCGACTCGTGGCCGAGACCCATTGCCCGGCGGGCGCGGATAGGGAAATACATGCTTTGCGCTTGCGGGGCGTGCGAGGATATGACGACGATTTTGAGAGGATCCGTTCCTTTCTGAATGAACGGGGTATCCGTGAAGAGGTCGGCCCCTGCTTTTTTTTCGATGAGGGCGTGCAAAGCGGAGGGCGAACCCCTCTCGATTACAGCGCCAGGTTCAGGCCGGCCCTGCGGGAGACAATGACCGCCAGGGAGGCCTTGATCATGATTTATCGGGACCTGCTCGCCGCCATGCAGGCCAATGAGCAGGGGATGATCGACGACCTGGATACCGAGTTTCTGCATGATTTCCGGGTGGCGGTACGCCGGACCCGTTCCGGCCTGGGACAGATCAGGAAGGTCCTTCCTGCGGAGCCGACGAATACCTTCCGCAGAGAGTTTGCCTGGTTGGGCGAAATAACCGGCCCCACCCGCGATCTGGATGTCTATCTTCTGGAAGAAGCCGGCTATCTGGCCAGGCTGCCGGAAGAGCTGCGGCCTGCACTGGCCTCCTATTTTGCTGAGTTGCGCAGCCGTCGGCTCGCGGAACGGAAGCGACTGGTCCGCCGTCTGCGTTCGGCAAGATACCGGAAACTGATCGCAGACTGGCAGGAGTTTCTGACCGAAGGAGGGGGGGGAGAGCCGAGCAAAAAATCCGGAATGCCCGTCCTGGAGTTAGCCGGAAAAATCATTACCCGCAGGTTTACCGAAATGGTCAGGGCCGGGGAGAAAATCACTCCCGCCTCACCCGAGGAAAAATACCATCAACTCCGGATCCAGGGCAAAAAACTTCGCTATATCCTGGAATTTTTTTCCGCCCTCTTTCCCGAAAAAGAGGGAGAGACGGCAATCAAGGCGCTGAAACGTCTCCAGGACAATCTGGGGATGTTCAACGACCTGACCGTGCAGCAAAACGCCCTGCGCGAGCATCTCGTCTCGTTGTCGCCTGGTTCACGCCGGAACCTGAGGCTGGCCGCCGCCATCGGCGGTCTGCTGACCAGCCTCGGGGATGAGCAGGTTCGGGTGCGTGAAGAATTTACCGCTCAATTCGCGGAGTTTTCCCTGCCGGCGAATGCGGTCCTCTACCGGAAATACTGTCAGGGGAAGGGTTGAGCCGAACCCGTCTCAACGGGGAGGAATTGGAGCATGAGCATCATCGCGGTCTACAACATCAAGGGCGGGGTCGGCAAAACAGCGACCGCGGTCAACCTGGCATACCTCTCGGCCAACGACGGTGCGCAGACCCTGCTCTGCGACATGGATCCCCAAGGGTCCTCCTCCTTTTATTTCCGGATCAAGCCGGATCGCAAGTTCAGCGCCGACAAGCTGCTCAAGGGCGGAAAGCACATCGACCGGAACATCCGCGGTACGGATTTCCCGGGGCTCGACCTCCTGCCAGCGGATTTTTCCTTTCGCAACATCGATATCGTCCTGGATGACATGAAAAAGTCAAAACAGCGGCTCGGCAAGATTCTCAATCCCCTGCGGGAGGAGTATGCGCGGATCTTTCTCGACTGTCCGCCGAACATCACGCTCCTGTCCGAGAATATCTTTCATGCCGCGGATTATATTCTGGTTCCGCTCATCCCCACGACCCTGTCCTGTCTGGCTCTGAAGCAACTCTATAATTTTCTTGATGAAATCGACGAGAATCGAAGCAAAGTCCTGGTCTTTTTTTCCATGGTGGAAAAACGCAAAAAGATGCACTGGGAGCTGATGCAGCAGCTGATCAGGGAACCGGGGGTCATGCCTGCTCTGATCCCCTTCCTTGCCGATATCGAGCGGATGGGCCAGTACCGGCAGCCGGTGAATGCGGCCCTGCCCCATTCTCTTGCCGCTGCGGCCTATGCCGATCTGTGGCGGGAAATCAGAAAGCGCATGGTTCGGTCATGAAGCGCCTTCTCCTGTGCCGGCATGCCAAATCGAGCTGGCAGGACGGCTCCCTGGCGGATATTGACCGGCCTCTGAACAAGAGGGGCAAGCAAAACGCCCCGGAAATGGGACGGAGACTTCGCCGGCTCGGCCTGCGGCCGGATCTGGTGATCTCCAGCCCGGCGCGTCGCGCCCGGCACACCGCAAAGTTGCTCGCCAAGGAGTGCGGGGTGCCGAGCAAAAAAATTCAAGTGATTCCAGATGTTTACGATTCTTATCCGGCAAAGCTTCTCCAGCTCATCCAGAGCCTTGACAACCGGTGGAATACGGTGCTCATCGTCGGCCACAACCCCGAGGTCACGATTCTTGCCAATCTTCTCGCTGATCTGGGCCTCGACAATGTGCCCACCGGAGGCATCGTTGCCCTCGATTTCGAGGTGGGTGCGTGGAGCGAGGTGGGCGAGTTGGAAGGCGCCCTCAACTTTTTCGAGTATCCTCGCAAGGAGAGCGGTACGATTGAAGGATCTAACTAGTTGAATTTACCGTAAGCTCATTGAGTCTTTTCTGTTGGGCAGTTGTCAAAAGCGATGTTTACAGGTAACATAATGGTGAGAACAAGGTCTCCCCGGTGGGAGAAGAGAAGGGGCGCCGCGCCGCACCTGAAAAGCCGATACCCTGCAATTTTTGCGCGGATCGTTTTTCGAGCCGGTTCGGGAGCAGGTTGACACGATGGGGCATAATGGCAACGAATAACGCAGAACAGGGTGGTGCCGGGCTCGGTGGAGTATCCTTGGCCTCGTTTCTGCAGATGCTGGAGCAGGAGCGAAAAAGCTGTACCCTGATCGTTAATTCCGAGGGAAAGCTGGGGCGTTTTTTCTTTGACCACGGCGAGCTGATTGACGCGGAATTCTCGGACGAGGTGGGCGAAAAGGCGGTTTATGCCATTCTGGCCTGGAATCATCCCACTTTCAATGTGGTCGGCTCGGAAGACAGGATTCACCGCATTCGCTTGCCCCTTGCCCACATCCTCCTCAATTTCGCCGCCAAAAGAGATGAAGACGGGCAGCCGGCGGAAGGGGAAGATGCAAACCCGACGGACCTGCCGCGTGAGGATGCGGCCGTTCTGGCCAATCCGGTGGTAAAGCGTCTGGTCCAGGCGATTGTCCAGATTGCCGGGGTGAAGCACTACTATCTGCTGAATCGGCAGGGGCAGGTTATCCTGCAATCGTCACGAACGTTGAAGCTCGGCGATTTTATTACCTATTGCATCGTGAGCGGCATCCAGATGCGCAAGGCACTGGATGCAAAAGGCCCGAATCGCATCCAGTTGGTTTTGGAAAACGGAGAGACTTTGCTCATCATGCCCGGTGCGGGCATGATTATCGGCCTGCTCCTCAACGACACCGCCTCGGCCAACGAGGTCACCGAATGCCTCAGGCCGGTGTTAACCACTTCCTAGACATTAGCTGGTCCGGGTATGCGCAGACTACTTAAGGAAATTTCAGTTATCCCCGGTGTCGCCGGTTCCTGTATTTTTGACAAGAATGAAGGGGCGGTCTGTACGGAGCTGGATTCTGAGCTGTCGAAAAATCTCACCGAACAGGTGGGGATTCATTTTGTCCGTTTGGTCCAGATGGGCGGAATGAATAAATTGCAAATAAAATCAGCCCATTTCCGTTTCGATCGGTATTCCGTAGTAGGCCTTCCTCTGGAAAATGGGACGATTTTGCTCGCCATTTGCGATTCCCAGGCCAACTGTTCCCTGGTGGCCACCACCGCCGGCATGCTGGTGGACGATATGCGCGATGAGCTGGAAAAGCCTCTCCTGCCTCCGGATGGCGAGGCGGTGGGCCGGTCCGGCTCCGCCCCGGCGGCGGCGCCCGTTGCAACTGGGGATGAGCCCGGTCTGGGGTCCGTGGTGCAGGAAATCGAAGAGGCGCTGGCCCTGGCCATCGGCCCGGTGGCCGTCATGATCATGGCCGATTATCTCAACAGGTGGCGAGAAACCGGCCCTGCCGATCGAACGCGGCTGGCTGAGTTGATCAACATGCTGGCGCGCGAAATCGATCATGCTGAGCTCGAACGGGAGTTTACCTCCCGGCTGAAGCATCTCCTGTAGCTCCGCCCTCCGTCCTGTTCCTCACTGTTATTCACTCCGATAAAAACTGATAATCTGACAATAGGCAAAACCCTGCGTATCCGCCCAGAGATTTCAACAACGTGCATGGTCGGGCGACGTCGGTTCCGTATTGTTTGCGAGACTGACAAGCCCAGCCGGCCGCTGGTCGGGAAATTACTGGCAACCACCCCTGATGTTCAGGAGCATGTTTTTATAGGGCCAGCCATTGATGCCGCCCTTGAGGATAAAGAGTTTGTCCTCCGGAATGCCACGGCTGGCCAGGAAATCAACGGTTCGCTGTTCCGCCCGTGTGCCGCGCGGTCCGATGATAACCACTTCATTGCCGTTTGATTCGAAGAGACGGACCGCCTGGATCAGGCTGTTGGTATCCATATCAGTCTTTGCAGGGTAGGCAAAGGTCCTGACCGACCCGAAAAAATGGTGCTCGTTGTAAGCATTCTTGGGTTGAATATCGACCAGAATGGTGGGCTGCTTGCTCTCAATCCGCGCCTTCAGCGCATCAGGTTCAATGAGATTATATGCAAGGGCAAGCCCAGGCATGCCTGCCAAGACCAGAGAAACCAGCCAGGCAAAGAAGAATTTTTTTCGGGTCATAACGGAGTCCTTACGCAGTTGAGATGGTCGCTGCGGCCCCTCATCTCGCCGTCTGAATGTGCGGCAAAAGGCTCACAACTTATTTATAGCGCTGGAGCATTTTTTCAATGCTGATCCGCAATCTGTCGATGGCCCGGCCAAGGGAACCGATTTCATCCTGGGCCGGCGTGACGATGCCTTCGCCCAGATTTTTGCCAAGGCTGATCTCGGTGGCGCGCTGCTCAAGCATGCTGACCGGATTGATGACGTAGCGGCTGAAGAAAAACCAGATCATGGACATGAGGAGGGCGATGCCCGCCGCGCCGATCAGAAAGAGGATGGCCGCCATTTTTCTGGCGCTGGCCAGGGCTTTCTGAAGCGGAATATAGACGATCAGGGCGGATACCGTGTCCCCCTCTTCCCAGTGGTAGCCGCTTTCCGTGCCGTAAATATCCGTCTGTTCCTCGGGCGCCTGCTCCGGATCACCGTGACATTCCAGGCAGGTGGCATCGGAGACGCGGATGGGGGTGGCAAAATAGTAATAGGGTTGCCCGTTTTTCACCATGAGGCCCTCATTGTCGGTCATGGCTTGGTTTTTGTGAAACCGGCCGATGAGTTCGAGTTCCTGGGCGTCTGCCTTGTTTGAGGGGACCAGGGGGTTTTTCGTGGCCTGTTTGAGGATATAATCGGGCGTTTTTTGGTTGAAGGTTTCAAAGGTGCCGCGGACAACGGCAAAGGAAGACATGATTTCCGGGACAAAGATATCGCGGCCTGCGGTTTCGTAAATTTTTGGAAGCTGTTCCTTGCCAAAGTAATCTCTGGAGGAGATCATGTAGTTGTAGACAATTTCGCCCTTGAGTTTTGCCTCTTTAAGAGCATTGCTTCTGTTGAACTGGTAGCTGACCGCGGCCAGGCTGATTACGGCGATCAGACTGAGCACGGCAATAAGAATCATGAAGCGGACACGAAGACTCATTCTCTCTCCCCTGATGGATTATTCAGAGCACCCCATTTATGTATACAAGCATATTTTTACGAATTAAATCAAGAAAAAGCAAGGGGCCGGGATGCGATGGCTAACCGGCCGGCAAGCTTCTTGGTCCATGGTTTGCTTCCGGTCCTGGCGGCTGTCTGTGCCCTGCATCAGTTTGCTCTGTCTCTATCTCCATTGTATTTCAACATGTTAAAGGCCGCAGTGCCTGAATCGTTCTTTGTAGGATTCCGCCAATTATGGTATAGAGAAATGTTAATTTCTCTTTCCCGGAAGGTGCCCTGTGCACGTGACGACCGCCGGAAGAAAAAACAATCTTGCCGGGGTTCAACGTAAGGAGTGAAAGTGAGAATAGCGCTGTATGTACTGATGTGGATGGCGGTACTGCCACATTCCCTGCATGCCGTCTGCCTCAAAGGTGACTGCCGCGACGGAATGGGGATATTTGTCGGTGAGGACGGGCGTCGGTATGAGGGTGGGTTCAAGGAGGGACTTCTCTGGGGCGAGGGAACGCTTCTTTTGCCTGACGGGACCAGGTACACCGGCGATTTTGTCCAGGGACGGTATCACGGTAATGGAGAATTGACGAGTCCCGACGGCAGGCGGTATGCCGGCCAATTTCGCGACGGGGTGATTGAGGGGACCGGTATCCTGACCAGACCGGATGGATTTCGCTACGAGGGCGATTTTATGCTGGGCCGCTTCAATGGGCATGGGGTAATGTTATATCCCGACGGCCGGAAATTTACCGGCGAGTTCAGGAATAATGTGGTGGAAGGGCAGGGACGTCTTGAGTACCAGGACGGCTCAAGCTATACCGGTACCTTTGTTGACGGCAAACCCTCCGGCCGGGGGGAGCGTCTCTATGCGGACGGAAGCCGCTATGACGGTGAATTTACAGAGGATAAGCACCAGGGGCAGGGAGTCCTGGAGATGCCTGACGGGGCGCGGTACGAAGGGGATTTTGCCGATGATCTGTTTGAGGGGCAGGGGACATTGACCTTTCCCGACGGCCGAAAATACACCGGGGAATTCAGCAAGGGCAAGATAGACGGGCAGGGTTGTATGGTCTGGCCGGCGGGCTATGAGTATACCGGTGATTTTGTCGCCGGGAAAATGGAAGGCCATGGGGTCATGCAATACCCCGACCAGAGCCGGTATGAAGGTGAGTGGAAAGGGGGGGCAAGGTGCGGGCAAGGAATCATGGAGTATGCCGGTGGCAGCAGCTATGAGGGTGAATTCCTCAATGGCGAGCCGCATGGCCGGGGAACCCTTATCGATGCGGACGGGAACAAAACCAGCGGACAGTTTGCCGGCGGGCGTCCGTTGGCTCCCCCCGTTGTCGGGGAAGATGAGGCAAAGGTAAAGGGCGCCGGAGAAGAAAAGATGAGTAGCTCGGAAGCGGAGGCGATATCCTCCGCTTCGGTACAGGCAGGCCCTGGTCCCAAAGCCTCCCCGCAGAAACAGGGGATGGTCACGGCCGATGGCTTTCTGTTCACTGATGCCACCAAACAGGAAAAATTCACCGGAAAAACCAGCTACACCTTGCCGGACGGCAGTCTCTATGAAGGCGAGGTCAGCGAGGGAACCATAGAGGGGAACGGAACCCAGGTTTTTCCCGACGGACGGAAATACTCGGGCGAGTTTGCCAATGGTCAGCGCAACGGCCGGGGTGAGTATTTCTATCCCGACGGTTCCCGCTACACAGGTCAGTTTCGTGACGGCCTGTTCGACGGAGAAGGAAAGTATCTTTTTCCGGACGGCAGCGTTTACCAGGGGCAATTTGCCAGGGGTTTGTTTAACGGGAATGGAACGTTGCAGTATAAGGACGGGAAAAAATATACCGGTTCTTTTCGTGGCGACCTGCCTGACGGGTTGGGTACCCTGGTGTCCCCCGACGGCACTGTCTATGAGGGGGAGTTCAGGGCTGGCCGCAGAACCGGCAACGGCAGGCTCACCTACCCGGACGGCCGGGTCTTTGAAGGAGAATTCCAGGATGATCAGCTGGTTAAGAAGAGATAGAGGGGAGGGAGACAACCGTGTATTGGCAGTATCGCACCATACTCTTTGAGTTTCAGAAGGATGGCCTTCTGGGAGATAAATACGTGGATGACGAGGAAATGGAAAAGGTCCTGAATGAACAGGGGGAACAGGGCTGGGAATTGGTCGGCGTGTCCACCGTCCAGGAGGGGCTTCTCACCTTTTTTAAACGGGTACGGCAGCAGCCGGGAGTGGGGGCAGGCGTTAAAGGTGAGCTGCCGATCGCACCGAAATCGCCCATTTCCCCCAAACCGCCGGGAATAACCCTGCCGCCGACCAGCCGGGAACCGGGGGCGGGTGCGCCTCGGTCCCCGGCCCCGAAACGGAAATCCAGCTTGATCGGCGAGATAAAGATCTCCTGAAAGGTGCAGGGTGGGCGTCTATATCCTGAAACGGCTCCTGCTGATGATCCCCACCCTGTTCGGGGTCATGCTGATCACTTTTCTGGTCACCCAGTTTGTTCCCGGCGGGCCCGTGGAGAAAATGATGGCCGAGATCGAGGGACGAGGAGCCAGGGGCGAGGCGGCCGCTGGGGCGGCTGCTGGCCTGTACCAGGGAAATCGGGGGCTCGACCAGGAGCGGATCGAGCAGCTGAAAAGGATGTACGGGTTCGACCGACCACCTCTGGAACGCTTTGTGACGATGATGGGCAACTACCTGGTCTTTGACTTCGGGGAAAGCTATTACCATCATCGGAGCGTGGCCGATCTGGTCATTTCCAAGCTGCCGGTCTCCATGTCCCTGGGGCTCTGGAGTTTTTTCATCGTCTATCTGACCTGCATTCCCCTAGGGATCAGCAAGGCGGTCAGAGACGGCAGCAGGTTTGATGTGCTGACCAGCACGGTGATCCTGGTTGGCTACGCCATTCCGGGCTTTGTCCTGGGAATTGTTCTCATCGTGCTTTTCGGGGGAGGCAGTTTCTGGAATATTTTTCCGTTGCGCGGACTGGTGTCGGACAACTGGCACGAACTGGGACTGGCGGCCAAGGTCCTCGACTATCTCTGGCACATGGTCCTGCCGGTAACCGCAAGTACGGTGGGCAGTCTGGCCGTCATGACCCTGCTCACCAAGAACAGCTTCCTGGAGGAGATCCGCAAGCAGTATGTGCTGACGGCCCGCGCCAAAGGCCTTCCTGCCAACCAGGTACTCTACAAACATGTCTTCCGTAATGCCATCATTCCGATCATCACCGGTTTTCCGGGGACCTTTATCACCTCCTTTTTCACTGGCAGTCTCCTGATCGAAACCATCTTTTCTCTGGACGGCATGGGTTTGCTGGCGTACTCATCGGTGATGAGTCGTGATTATCCCGTGGTGCTGGGAACCCTTTATTTTTTTACGCTGCTGGGTCTGGTCTCCCGCCTGCTTTCCGATCTGTGCTATGTTCTGGTGGATCCGCGCATCAGCTTCGAACGGGTGGCATAGGGGCGGGGCATGGCGTTGCCGAAGAAAAGAAACAGCCTTGCCAGGCGTCGCTGGAACAGTTTTCGCAGAAACCGGCGGGGCCTTGTCAGCCTGATCATTTTTACACTGCTGTTCGGCCTGAGCCTTTTCGCCGAAGTGCTGAGCAATGATAAGCCCTTCCTGGTCAGATACGAGGGCGGCTATTATTTTCCTATTTTCCGGGTCTATCCGGAGACGGTCTTTGGCGGCGATTTCGAATCGGAAACGGATTACCGTGACGAATATATTCTGGAACGCCTGCAAACCGGGAAAAATTTCGTCATTTTTCCTCTGAATCCGCACAGCTACGATTCGATCAACCTTTCTCTGGATCAGCCGGTTCCATCGTCCCCTACCCGGGAGAACTACCTGGGGACGGATGATCGGGGCCGTGATGTGCTGGCGCGTCTGGTCTACGGTTTCCGGCTGTCGGTCCTGTTCGGCTTTGCGCTGACCGTGGTGGGGACCCTGCTCGGCATTGTCGCCGGCGCAGTGCAGGGATATTTCGGCGGCAAGACCGATATCTTTTTTCAGCGTTTTATAGAAATCTGGGGGGCAATGCCGGAGCTGTATCTGCTGATCATTTTTGCCTCGATTTTCAAGCCCAGCGTGCTCCTGCTCCTTGTGCTGCTCTCCCTGTTCGGCTGGATGGGATTGTCCGATTATGTCCGTGCGGAATTCCTCAAGGGGCGGAACATGGAATACGTTAAGGCGGCCAAGGCGCTTGGCGTGGGAAATATGACCATTATGTATCGACACCTGCTGCCCAACGGCATGACCCCGGTGATCACCTTTCTGCCGTTTCGGATGTCCGGGTCGATTCTGGCTTTGACCAGCCTTGATTTCCTCGGGCTCGGAGTTCCGCCTTCCACGCCGAGTCTGGGGGAACTCCTTGCACAGGGCAAGGCTAATATAGACGCCTGGTGGCTGTCGCTGTCCACCTTTATCGTGCTGGTGGGCACCCTGGTTCTGTTGATTTTCATCGGCGAGGCGCTGCGGGAGGCATTTGATCCGCGCAGGCGGTAACGAAAAAAAAAGGACCGGCATGCCGGTCCTCTTGGTGATTCAAAGAATGTTCGTTCAGCCCAATCTG
This sequence comes from Desulfobulbus sp., assembly GCA_003604995.1. GTDB lineage: Bacteria > Desulfobacterota > Desulfobulbia > Desulfobulbales > Desulfobulbaceae > UBA10518. Next base: position 13,862 of record QZJD01000026.1, read on the forward strand.
GCGCGCAGGGACTGCACATCCTGGCGCAACGATTCGATCTGTTCTCTGAGGACGGCTTCCATTTCTTTGAATTCGGTACGCATCTGCTGCAGGGCTTCCTGGTACTGCGCTGGTGTAGTGATTTCCTCGAAGGAGGGGATCTCTTCCTCTGTGGCGGCCGCCAAGGCTGGGGTGAGGAGAACTTCTTCCTCATCCTCAGGCATAAAGGTCAGAGGTCCCTCTTCCTCTGGTTCCGCCGCAAAGGTAATCGTGGGCTCTTCCGCGAAAGCCGGCGCGACTTCGATGATTTTTTCAGGTGCCACCTCTGTGGGGACCTGCTCTTTTACCTCATCCGGGCCGAAGAAGAAGTCGAGCTTCTCGGCAAGCTCTTCGGGTGGGGCTTCGGCCTGCTCATCCCTGCCGCCAAATCCTGACTCTGCTTCCTGGTCGGCGAGGGCGGGGGTAATTTCCTCCGTATCAAAATCAGCCAGGGCCGGCGCAATCATCTCCTCTTCAAGACCGGTCAGGGCCGGGGCTACGGTTTCACCTTCATATGCCGCGGGCACCTCGTCAGGCTCGGCATCAAAGGAGATGGTCGGCATCTCCTCGGGTTCTGCTGAAGCCGCAGCCGGGGGGAATTCCTCAGCGACGGGTTTTTCCGCCTCGTCCCCGAAGAAGAAGTCAAGTTTGTCGGCAAGTTCCTGGGTCGGAGCCTGCTGGTCCTCACCTTCCGCGCCAAACCCTCGCTCCTCGAAGGAACCGGCCAGGGCCGGGGCAATATCTTCCTCAAAGACAGCCGGGGTTTCAGGCACCTCAACGACTTGCTCTTCCGCCTTTTGGGCGACGGCCCGTTCAATGGTTTCCGGCTCGAATTCCGTTTTTTCCTCGCCGAAGAAGAAATCCAGCTTTTCCGTCAATTCGTCGGGAGGAGTTTCTTCGGCGCCGGCAAAGGTGAGTCCGGTCTCTTCCATGGAATCGGACAAGGCGGGAGCAAGCTCTCGATGTTCATCCATGTCCGTGCCGAAGAGCCCAATCTCATCAAGATCTTCTTCGCTCGTAGGGGCAGGCGCCACAACCTTTTCCGGTGAGGGGGCCGGCGGGGCGGCAATCTCGGCAGCCGGTTCCTCCGGCTCTGGGACGAATTTTTCTTCAGTTGCTCCAGCAGGCTCGGGTGCAAGGCCCAACTCTTCCTCGGCGGGGACCCCCTCTTCAGGGACCGGCGAGATGGCTTCCGGTTCGACAACCTCCTTGGGATAGGTCTGCGCAATAAGGTTTTTGAGGTTGTTCAGGCGGTTGACGCTGTCGATGAGTATGTCCTGCCGTTTCTCCTCTTCCAGGTCAGGCGATTCGACCAGGGCCTCCAGGGCATCATAAAAATTGTGGAGCAGGGAAAAGGTTTCGGGGTGGGCCCGCCCGCGTTCTTCCAGGATATAGGACTTCAGAGAATGCAGGCCCTGGATGATGACTTGAATATATCGATCATCGGCATACTGATCCTTCAGGATGTTCAGTTGTTCGCCAAGATTATTGAGACCATTGTCGGTGACCTCCCAGTCGAGTTCCAGGATGGCGGCCTGAATGCCCTGGAGATCCTTGTGCTCAGTCAGGGGCAGGGGGGAGGCAACTTCTTCCGTTGCGGCCGTGGTTCCGTGCTTCTGGGCGATCTGGTGCTGGAGGATCTTGAACTTGCGGACATCCGCCTTGAGCAGTGCGGTTATTTCCGCACCGGTAATGTGCTCGGAAGAGAGGATTTTTTCGAAGTCATAGTAGAGGGTCAGGAGCAGCTTGAGGGCGTTGGGGTGGGCATAGGCCCCTTCAGCCTGAACATAGTGGCCGATTTTATCAAGACCCTGCAGGTAAACCTGGGAGACTTTATCATTCTCAAATTGCTCGAGATGTTTCAGGTGGTTGATTTCCTCGGTGAGATCGTGCAGGGTTTCATCGGAGATTTCCCAGTCCAGAGAGAGGATGACGGATTTAAGTTGGGTGAGGGGTGAATCCTGTTCGCTGGTGAATTCGAAAAGATTGACATCTTCCGTGCCGAAATCTTCGTCAAGGAATCGGGTAAGGTCATCCACCTCATCCATAACAGGTTTGTTTGGATCGCTTTGGGATGTTTTCATCTGTTCTGCGCCACCTGGTTCAAGATTAAGTCCTTAGGAAAGCTTTTTCTGGATGGACACAACGGTCAATGAGATGATTTTTTTAAGTGTCTCCGGGACATTGTATCCGGTCATGGCGCTTGCCTCAAAAGAAGGGACCTTCAGCTTGCTGTTCAGGTCCTTTTCCAGCACCTCCACCGGCAGAATCGGCACGCCCTGATTGCGCAGGTCAACCTTGTTGTACTGCATGACCAGCGGAATGCGGAAAATCGATTCTTTTTGGCTCAGCAGGTTTTCGTGCAGCTGATTCAGGGAACGGATGTTTTTTTCCCGCATCTGGACCTGTGCATCGGCAACAAAAACGATTCCATCTACCCCCTTGAGTACCAGTTTGCGGGTTGCGTTGTATTTGACCTGACCGGGAACGGTATAGAGCTGGATTTTCATGTCAAAGCCCTTTATCTGTCCCATGTCGAACGGAAGGAAGTCGAAGAAGAGGGTACGGTCGCCGTGGGTTTTCAGGCTGACCATTTCCGACTGAATCTGTTTTTTAAAGCGGCGATTGATATATTCCAGATTGGTGGTCTTGCCGCCGCGGCCGGGGCCGTAGTAAACAATTTTGATCTGGACGATTTTGTCCTTAAGGTTGATGAAGCTCAAGATACTCTCCTGTTGACGTTTTCCCAGTGACGATCCATGTAATTAAAAGCCAAATGGATGCTGGCTTTACGTCCAAAGCTTCCGGATCTCCTCAATGGCCTCGACGACATTCAGTCGGACAAAGCCCAGGGATATTTCCTTGCCGAACATGCTGATCAGCAGGAGTTCGTCATCAATCTTGCTGAAATGAATATTGCAATCGGTGCCCTTGTGAAAGAGCAGGGAAAATTCCTGTTCGCCAACCAGCTTGGCCATGGCATCGACCGTGGCAAAGTTGCCTGCCGCCAGTGCGGCGAAGGAATAGACATCGTACTTGTTTTTTCCGTTGTCACGCGCCGTGATGATGTTGCCGGCCATATCGATGATAATGACACAGTCAACACCGATTTTGATGAGTTTGTCCGTCAGGATCTCATCCATCTTTTCGAGCTGCTCTTGACTGACGACACCATAGTTCATAGTTGTACCTCTTCAGCGTCCTTTCCATGCATTGTTATATTCAAGTTGTTACCGATCTGGTCAGGTTCCAGTATACGATAGAAAAATAATTATATGAAGCTGTTTTTGCTGATTTTATTATTTTTCTTTCCTTTTTGCCATCGCGATTGAAATGTATTCCTTGGCGAACTCTGCGGCATTGCCGGGTTGCAATGTTGTAACGTAACGATATCAAGGCTGATTTGCCCCTGATGCGCCTACCGTCGGCCGGCTTTATTCAACACATGGTTTGTGCCCTTCCCGGGTATAACCGAAAATGCACGTGGGCGGGCCTATCGTGCCATTTTTGTTTAAATTTGCCCCAATTATTCTGTTGCCGTTTCCGTTTCATTGTTGTTGGAGTTTCGCTCTTTTTTGAGTCTCTTGCAAAATGAGCATCTACTGCGCTCGACTAAAATATTTTGGGCGGCGTCTTCCTTGCAAAATCGTCCTCAATGTAGCGCTGCTACGCTTCCAGGCGATTACGCAACTCATCCTTCCCCCGAATATTTTTCTCTCGATCTCGTAACGACGATCATTTTACAAAAGGCTCTTTTTTTAATCTGATTACCCCTAATCCTCAGCACGGGGTAACAGGTGCTGCGAAGACGTGAGGGGACTTTAATTTTTCCTTTGGCTGCCGGGGACAGAATGATTTTCACTCAAAACTACGCGAAAATAATTCAGTCCCCTGAGGTTGGCGGAAAAATTCAGGTAAGCGGAGACTCCGATCTGTCTCCCGGATTGCTGAGCTTCAGTG
>QZJD01000015.1 GCA_003604995.1 Desulfobulbus sp.
GATCGCCGCCGTCAGCGTCGTCTTGCCATGATCAATGTGACCTATCGTCCCTACGTTGGCATGCGGCTTTTTCCGCTCAAATTTTTCCTTTGCCATCTCTTTGTCTCCTCAGGCTCAAGGTTCATGCTCACAGCCGTGCTACCAGGCAGGCTGACAAGTGGAGCCCACGACCGGACTTGAACCGGTGACTTCTTCCTTACCAAGGAAGTACTCTACCGACTGAGTTACGTGGGCCCTGCAATCTTTTCAGTGAAGCTAACGCAAATGCGTCCCAACATTATTTCTTCTCATGGAGCGGGAAACGAGACTCGAACCCGCAACCCTCAGCTTGGAAGGCTGATGCTCTACCATTGAGCTATTCCCGCTCGTATCCGGCGTCTCTAATGTTGGAGCGACATCCCGCCATGGATTCCGGCCCGGCGGTAATGTGGTGGAGGGGGGAGGATTCGAACCTCCGAAGGCTTCGCCGACAGATTTACAGTCTGTTCCCTTTGGCCGCTCGGGAACCCCTCCACACAACAGAAGCCAGAAGTCAGACAGCAGAAGTCAGAACGCATATCTTCTGTTCCTGTCCTCTGGTTTCTGGTTTCTGGCCTGGAGCTGGCGATGGGACTTGAACCCGCAACCTGCTGATTACAAATCAGCTGCTCTGCCGATTGAGCTACGCCAGCGTATAAACAGTCAACTATATCCGGATATTCAAAAAAATCAACCTATTTTTATCAGGCCCGGATAATGAGAAATTCTGAGAGCGGAGTGTGTGTTTTCAACATGTTTCAGGGAAAGAAGGATACTTGCTGAAAATCCATTGCACGGGTGCCCGTAGAGGTGACGCGCCTCGCTTTCGATCCGGATCCCGAACTTGACCAGGTAAAAACAGCGCTTTTTGTAGTGTAGAGTCTGAGGGTCTGAAACAACAAAGCCGAAGGGATTACCTCCGGCTTTGCTGTTTCAGACAGATACTTTTTTATCCGAGTCTATTCTGCCAAGGGGCTCTTTACGTAGGCGCTTTCGCGATAGCGCTCAAAGGCCATGGCAAAGGTACGATACACCATGTGCGCGAACTTGGTGTAGGGCATATACAGAAAGAGCATCATCACCGACACCAGGTGCAGGTAATAGATGATGTAGCCCACCGACACGACTCCGATCAGCCTGAACAGTTCGGCGGCAAGACCGGTGACGCCGACACCCATGATCATCCAGATCAGGAACCAGTCATAAAAGGTGGGTGTTGCCTTGCCTTCCGCTTCCTTCCTTGCCCGGTTGCCCCAGAGGATTCCCACGCCGACGATCAGGGCGATGGCCGCGACGTTGGCGAGAATCTTTACCGGGTTCCACATGGACATCGGCCCGTGCATTTCAGGAATGAAGATGCCGATGACGTCCTGCGTGAACGCGGAATAGGCGGTAACAAAGAAGAGCGCCAGGAAGGAAAGAAGAAGCGGCAGGTGTCCCTTCAAACGATCCGCGTTGGTGGTGCACTTTTTGAAACGTGTATGCTGCACGATTTCGACGACGGACGGCCACAGAAACTCTTTGATGAACTGGCTCGCCGAGGGGCGATAGAGCGGCTGACCCACTCCCGCGTTCTCGGCCATCAGCCGCCACATGTTGGAAACGCCCCTGTAGGCCGCATACAAGGACAGGGCCACTGTCGGCAGGATGATCAAATCGATGAAGAAAACGTTCTTGGCAAGAAGGTTGAAATCCCAATGGCCGAAAAAGTGGCCGTAGCCGTAGCGGCCGAAATCCTCAGCCGAGGGAAAATGCAGACCGCCGGAAATTATCCAGACCACCAGGATAATCACCGCGGGCATACCAATCAAAAGGGGGAGGTTCTTGCCGGAGCTGGCCAGATTGGCGAGCCCTTTCGGCCAGCCGAAATGCTTGTACGCATAGGCCCGGATGGCACCAAGAACGTCGCCGGGTTTGGCGCCGCGCGGACAGTAGGTGGTGCAATCTCCGCACTGGTGGCAGAGCATGACATTGGGGTCACCCACCAGTTTTTCTTTCAATCCCCACTGGGCGAAGACCATCTCCCGGCGAGGGAAGGGGTTGCCGTCCGTGGAAAGCGGACAGACTACCGAGCAGGTAGCGCATTGAAAACACTTTTTCAAAGTGTCGCCACCCGCACTCTTCATATCTTTAATAAATTCGAGATCGGGTTGCACGTTCATAGACATTGTCTCCTCCTGTCCAGTATATCGTTTCGACGATCAATCAGTTTGGAATAAACTGTATAGCAGATTTCGCAAAGGTTGACATCCGGAATCGATATCCGGATGTCAACCCAGGGTGCTTACGGTTAGAAGCCCTTGAACGGATTCGGACCCAGCTCGATGATTTCCTGGACAAACTCCTCGATCATCTGGGGGATCTTGTCATAGTCTGAAATAGCCACCTGACGAACACTGCACCGCTCCGGCTCAAGGCCCAGAGTTCCCAAGGTCTCACCGATATTTTCCATGCGGCGGTTGGCGATTTCGCTACCCTTGACAAAATGGCACTGATAGTCATCGCCCCATTTACAGCCCATCAGCAGCGCCCCGTCCATACCGGAGGACATGGCATCCTTGATCCAGACCATGTTCATGGAGCCCAGGCAGCGCACCGGTATAAACCTGACCAGTTTGTTCAGGTTGTTGCGGTGCATGCCGGACATATCGAGGGCCGGGTAGGCATCGTTCTCGCAGACAAAGACGATAATCCGCAGTTTATCCTCATCGTCACTGGGGACCTCGACGGATTTGACCATAGAGCCGATCATGTCGATACTGTAGTCGGCAAAGTTGATGATACGCTCCGGGCATGCGCCCATGCAGGTGCCGCAGCGACGGCAGCGGGTCGGGTTGGGCAGCGGCGTCCCTTTGGCGTCATCGTCCAGGGCGCCGAACGGACACTCCTCGGTGCAGCGCTTGCACTGGGTGCAGCGCTGGAAGAAGAAGTCGGGATAGGTCTGATCACCGGCACGAGGATGCACGGCAACGCCCCGGTTGGCCGACTCGATGCACTGAATCGCCTTCAGGGCCGCACCGGTGGCATCATCCATGGTCTCTTCCATGGTCTCGGCCTTGCGGACGCCACCGCAAGCGTATACGCCGGTCCGACGGGTTTCGTAAGGGAAGCAGATGAAGTGTGAATCAGCATACCCGTCGAAGATATCGAGATCCAGGAAGGCCGGTCCCTGGCGATAAGCCAGATTGATGGTCGGCGCATCCACCGTCGTGGGAACCATGCCCGCGGCGAGGACCACCATATCCACCTGCAGATCGAGGCTCTCGCCAAGGAGGGTGTCATCGGCATGCACCACCAGACCCCCGCCCTGCTCCTCCACGCCGGTCACCGAACCCTTGGTCAGGAAGATGCCGTCATCCTGCTGAACACCCTTGTAGAACATTTCCATGTTGCCCGGGGTGCGCATATGCTGATAGATGATATAGGCCTGGCCGTCGGCGTTGTCCTCACGGACATACTTGGCCTGCTTCAGTGCCACCATGGAGGTGACGGAGTTGCAGTAAGGGAAATCCTTGTCATGCTCCTTGCCGCCCGGGCTCTGGATGAAGGCAACCTTGGCCGGAACCTTGCCGTCCTTGGCCAACTTCTCGAACTCGGCGTTGGTGACCACATTCTTGATCTTGCCGTAGCCCAGGTGCTCATATTCGGAGACATCGGCGGGCCGCCAGCCGGTGGCCAGAACAACGGATCCGAAGGTCTCGCCGTCCGGGTTCTTTTCAGTATATTTTTTCAAACCGGCATTGGGATCAGGCAACTCACCCTTGTCGATCTTCTCCTGCTCGTCCACGGTGACCTTGGCCGGGGCATCCCACTCGGTCTTGCTCCCGGCGGCCTTGATCGTCGCGGTGAAATCACCGGGGGCGCCGGAAATTCGGGCCACCTCCGAGGAGGTCTTGACCGTGATCCTGGCATCGGACTGGACCGCGGTGATCAGCTTGGCAATGGAATTTTCTTCCAGGGCCGCATAGGGGTAGCTGGTCGGGAACTGCTTGCGCCAACCATTGGCCTTGCCGCCGAGCACGCCTTCCTTCTCGACGATGGTCGCCTCGTATCCGGCCTTGCTTGCCTCCAAGGCCGCGGTCATCCCGGCGATACCACCGCCCAACACCAGAATTTTCTTGTTAATGGTTTCAAGCTTGTAGGGCACAGGCTGCTGTGTTTTCTGCGCGCGGACCACGGCCATCCGGACATAGTCCTGGGCAACTTCCTGCTGAAACTCATCCACTTCGCCGTTTTCGGTCTTGCCGCCGATCCAGGCAGCCTGCTCCCGGATATTGCCGCGGACGGTGATGGTGTCCTCGCCGAAATTAAACTCGTTCTGCATTACCCGGGGCGAACAGGCACAGACGACAATGGTGTTCACACCCTTCTCGGCAATGTCCTTTTCGATCAGGGCACGGCCTTCCGCGCCGCACAGACAGGAATGGTCCTGCATGGCCATGCCGGCAGAGGAAGCCGTGCTCTTGAGGGCATCGATGTCGAGCACATCGCCGATGCCGCAACCGGTGCAAAGATACGCTCCATATACTTTTTTATCCATTGACGTTCCTCCTATCTTCCGATCTGAATAGCTTTAAGGGCAGCTGCAGTAGAAGACTGGGCGCTGGTGTACACATCAGCAGCTGATTTGGCACAACCGGCGGCAATCTGTCCCTTGTCCGGATCACTGACTACAAAGCCGTTTCCGTCCATCCTCACTCCAAGTGCCCGGCCATTGTCGCCGAGGGCGGGCTGCATGCCGGTGGCCAGAACGCAGAGATCAACTTTCTGCTGAATCTTGGCGCCGGTGACCGCATTTTCGGCCACCACGGTCACTCCGCCGTCGGCCTCGGAAATGATATCGGCGACCTTGCCCTTGATGAACTGCGACTTCTGGTCAGCCATCAGTTTCTCACGGAAATGCTCGTACTTTCCTGGAGTACGCAGGTCAATGTAGAAGACATAGATCTGGGCATCGGGATAGCGCTCCCGCACGTAGGTCATCTGCTTGAAGGTTGCCATACAGCAGATATAGGAACAGTACTCCAAATGATTTTCGTCACGGGAGCCTGCACATTGTACAAAGGCAATGGACTGAGGCTCCTTGTTGTCGCCCGGGCGGAGAATCTGACCGCTGGTCGGGCCATTGGGCGCAGCCATCCGCTCCATCATCATGTTGGTGATGATCGCCGGCGACTGACCGAACTTCAGGTTGTCCATCCTGGTGGCGTCATAGGGATTCCAACCGGTGGCCCAGACAATGGATCCGACCTTCACCGTGAAGGTTTCGGGCTGCATGTCAAGGTCGATTGCGTTGTATTTGCAGGCACCCTTGATCGCTTCCAGGCAACTGGGGCTGCATGCCGCCTTGTCCAGGACATAGCGACGCGGAAAGGCCATTTCGTGCGGAAGGTAAATAGCGGTGGTCTTATTCATGCCGAAGTTGAAGGCATTGTCGATTTCATCGGTACATACCCTGGCGCAGTCGCCGCAGGCGGTACAGTTGGAATTCACATAGCGAGGGGCGGTGACCAGCTGGACTTCATAGTTGCCCGGCCCACCGGAGATGGACTTGACCGTGGTCATCGTATAGGGACGTACCCGCCGGTTATCCTTGACGCGCCGGAAATTGATCTCCAGGCCGCAGGTGGGGGGACAAAGTTTCGGGAAATACTGGTTGAGCTGGGCGACACGCCCGCCGAAGTAGGGATTTTTTTCAATCAGAAATACATCGTTCCCGACTTCCGCGGCTTCAAGTGCAGCGGTCAATCCGCTGATCCCGCCGCCCACAACCAATACAGCACCAGTTCCTGCAGTGTCACTCATGCCAAACCTCCATATATGCTGGTATTGATAAAAGGTGTTTTCTGGTTCAAGAGAGCCGAGTCCTTTCTAATCCAATTACTCGGCTCTCTTCAACCAAAAAACCGCCGGATACTAAAAATCTCCAGGCCCCCTAAGGAGCCTGGAGATTTCATCTCATACAGTCGTGCTTCCTAACTGATTAAAGCCACGGCTCGGTTTCGATGATGTTGATGCAGTTGACTTTCTCGCACTTCCACTCCTGCGTCTTCGGATCGAAGGTGGAGTTGACGAAGACCTTCCAGTTTTCGTCATCGCAGGTCGGGAAGTCTGACCGGTAGTAGAAGCCCGGGTAGCGGGATTCCTTCCGGAACTCGATGTGGCGGATGTGGGTCTCAACACACCAGATACGATGGTAATTCTCCCAGGCGCGCAGCAGCTCGTGCAGGTCGCCGGCAGCCATCTTCGCCGCATCCTCGCGCAGCATCCGCAGGAGGTCCAGACAGATGTTGAGCAGTTTGCCGGAGGTCATGTAGTAGGTGGCAACGCCGCCGCCGTACTCATCGGTAGCCTTCATCAGGCGCATCATCAGACCGGCGGGCTTGCAGTAGTTGGGGTTGACGTCGGCAGCAGTGGTGGCACCGACATGCTGATGATACAGTTTAACCGGAGCGTAGATCTCGTCGGCCAGCTCCTGGGCGGTCTGGGCCAACTCAGGCTTGAAGGAGGCGTGATCGCGGCAGTACTTCACCATCTGCTTGGCCACGATACGACCCTCGGCATGGGAGCCGGAGGAGAACTTGTGGCCGGAGGCGCCAACGCCGTCGCCGGCGGTGAACAGACCGTCAACAGTGGTCATCCGGTTGTAGCCCCACTTGTACTGATGCGAACGGGGACCGTCCACGGTGGGAACCCAGGCCTCTTCCGGACCGGAGGTCCAGATGCCGCAGCAGCCGGAGTGCGAACCCAGCATGTAGGGCTCGGTGGGCATGATCTCGGAACCGACTTTCTCGGGCTCGATGTTCGCACCTGCCCACAGACCGGCCTGACCAACGGACATATCGAGGAAGTCTTCCCAGGCCTCGGACTCAAGGTGCTTCCAGAACTTGGCAACGGCCTTTTCGTCCATACCGGAGGCGCGACGCTCATCAAGGAAGGCGTTCAGGGCGACATCAGTGGCCATGTAGATCGGGCCGCGGCCGGCCTTCAGCTCATTGAGCATCAGGTGGTTACGCAGACAGGTCGGGGTAACCGCGGAAGCGCCGTAAGGCATGAACTTCTCCAGCTCTTCCTTGACCGCCGGGCTGTTGGCATAGAACTCGCCGAGGCCGTTCTGGACTTTGGCCTTGAACAGAAGGAACCAGGCGCCGACCGGGCCGTAACCGTCTTTGAAACGGGCCGGGGTGAAGCGGTTTTCCATCATGGTCAGGGTGGCACCGACCTGGGCGCACATGGTGTAGGTGGAACCGGCGTTCCATACCGGATACCAGGCCCGGCCTTTGCCTTCACCGGTGGACCGCGGGCGGAAGATGTTTACCGCGCCGCCGCAGGCAACCAGGGCAGTCTTGCACTTGAATACGTGCACCTTGTTCTCACGGGTGGAGAAACCGACCGCGCCGGCGATCTGATTCGGGACGTTCTTGTCCAGCAGCATCTTCACGATGAAGATACGCTCCATGATGTTCTCCTCGCCCAGAGCCTTCTTGCCGGCCTCGGCGACGATACATTTGTAGGACTCGCCGTTGATCATGATCTGCCATTTACCGGTACGTACCGGCACGCCGCCCTCACGAAGGGTCGGCGCGGGCTTGGCGCCGTCAAGGGTCTCGCCGTTGGCGTCCTTCTTCCAGACCGGCAGGCCCCACTCCTCAAAGAGCTTTACGGACTCGTCAACGTGACGACCAAGGTCGTAGATCAGGTCTTCACGAACAACGCCCATCAGGTCGTTGCGGACCATCTTGACGTAATTCTCGATGGGATTCTCGCCGATGTAGGTATTGATGGCGGAGAGGCCCTGAGCCACGGCGCCGGAACGCTCCATGGCGGCCTTGTCGACCAGGATGATCTTCAGGTCGGCCGGGGCCCACTTCTTGATCTCAAAGGCGGTACCGCAGGCAGCCATACCACCGCCAACGATCAGTACGTCACACTCGTGCTCCTGAATTTCGGGATTCGGAACGGCCTTCAGCTCGCCTTTCGGCTTATTTGGTAATGCCATTATTTCAATCTCCTTAAGTAATTATTCAGAATGATTCTGGTATACTTTGCAACGATGCGCGACTACTTCGCCAGCTTGGTCGGAGTAGGCAGCGCGCTCTCGAGGAGCAGACATTCGTCATCCAGGTTTGCGCCAGTCTGGCCGGCATAATCATTGGCAGCACCTTCAGCCGTGGTGCGGATCGGGAACTTGAAGCGCTTGATGTTGCCGTTGCGGAACTTGACGGTCCACATGATGGAATCGGAGCTGCGCATCGGGTGCACCTGGCCGCCCATCGGCACAAAGTCATCATAGCCGCGGACCATGATCGCGCCCTGCGGGCAGATCTTGACGCAGGAGTAGCACTCCCAGCAGGCATCAGGCTCCTGATTGTACGCCCTCATCTCCTCAACATTGAGAACCATGAGATCGTTGGGGCAGATGTACATACAGGCCGTCTTGTCGCCGCCCTTGCAGCCATCACACTTTGAAGGATCTACGTAACTTGGCATTAAACTACCTCCTCACTTGGATTTTCCTTTCATGACCCTGCACCAAGCAGGGCCAATAACCTCTGTTTAACTGCCAACCGGAATCAGAAACCCATCGATACCACATCGTGAGGCCTCGTTTTCCGGCCGAATGACCAACAATTTAAGAGCCTGATATTATTTTATTTCTCCTGGCAGGACTCCCAGGGGGAAAAAAATGAACAGCCACTCATTTTTTGGTCGATTGCCACTTATAATTTGCCGTCGTGTATCCTGTCAAGAAAAATCGTTCCCGCGCCGAGTTCGAAAAGACAGGAAGTAAAAAAAATCAGGTGGGCTAATCCGAGTAATCGGAACGGACCAGAACCTCTCGGGGCCGAGAACCATCCGAAGGACTGACAATGCCTTCTTTTTCCATCATCTCGATCATGCGCGCCGCGCGATTGTAGCCGACCCGCAACCGACGCTGGACCATGGAAATGGAAGCCTGCCCTGTTTCGGTGACCACGGCCACCGCTTCGTCATATTTTTCATCATGCTCGCCGCCACCGTTGCCTTCCTCGGTCGGCTCCTCTTCGACGACCTGCAGAACCGACTGGTCATAGTCGGCCTTGCCCTGCCCCTTGACAAAATTGATGAGCCGCTCGGTTTCCGTCTCGGCGATGAAGGCGCCATGAATCCGTTGCAATTTTGCTGCGCCGGGCGGCAGAAAGAGCATGTCGCCGTCGCCCAGCAGGTGATCCGCCCCTCCCTGGTCGAGAATGGTCCGCGAATCGACCTTGGAGGAGACCTTGAAGGAAATACGGGTGGGGAAATTGGCCTTGATCAGGCCGGTGAGCACATCCACCGAGGGACGCTGGGTGGCCAGAATGATATGCATGCCCGCGGCCCTGGCCATCTGGGCCAGTCGGGCGATGGAATTTTCCACATCCTTTGAAGCCACCATCATCAGGTCGGCCAGCTCATCGACAATAATGACGATGTAGGGGAGTTTTGCCTCGGGGTTCTGTTCGTTGTACGAATCAAAGGATTTGACCCTATGCTCTTCCAGCAGGCGATAGCGGCGCTCCATTTCGCGTACCGCCCACAGGAGCGCCCGGCTGGCCATTTTCGGTTCCACGACCACCGGGTGCAGGAGATGGGGAATATCTTCGTAGACCGACAGCTCGATCCGCTTCGGGTCGATCATCAGCAGGCGCACCTCGTCCGGGGTTGCCTTGTACAGAATGGAGGCGATGAAGGCATTGATCGCCACCGACTTGCCTGATCCCGTGGCACCGGCGATGAGCAGGTGCGGCATCCGGGTGATCGACGCAACCACCGGCCGACCGACGACGTCAAGCCCCAGGGCCAGCGTGAGGGGCGATTTCGCGTCGCGGTACTGCTCGGTCATCAGGATGTCGCGCAGATAGACGGTTTTGCGCTTGGGGTTGGGGATCTCAATGCCCAGGGCGGCCTTGCCGGGAATGGAGCCGACGATCCTGACCCGTTCCGCCTTGAGCGCCATGGCCAGGTCATCGGCCAGGGAGACGATCTTGTTGATCTTGACGCCGGGCGCGGGTGCATACTCATAGGTGGTGACCACCGGCCCCGGGGAGATCCCGGTCACTTCCCCCTGTACGCCGAAATCCTGGAGCTTGGCCTTGAGGATCTCGCTGACCCGGTAGTAATGCTCCTTGTCCACGCCCAGATCGGGCTGCTCATGCCGGTCAAGCAGGGTCAGGGGCGGCAGCTGATAGGCTCCGGCGGGTGCCGGCCGCAGAACGAATTCGGTCTCATCCCTTTCATCGCCCAGGGCCTCGATCTGCAGAGGCTCATGGACGGCGGGCACCGTACTCTTTCTATTGGGGGCCGGTAACGCCGGTTCCGAAACGGCAGGTTCCCGGTTGCCGGCCCTGACCCGGGGCGGTGCGGCCGGCATCTTTTTCGGCAGCTTACCCCCGAGGGTTGTGCCGGTGCGCCAGAACCACCTGGCGGTGCCGAAGGGAGAAAAACGTACGGCAGCCATCAGAGAGCAGATCAGAATGAACAGCAACAGGAGGATCGACCCGGCGCGGCCGAGAACAAGACCGAAAATCCGCCAGACCAGACCGCCCAGGTAGCCGCCCGGGCTGAGCAAGTCAGGAGGGAAGAGGATCTGCTCGCTGGTGGCGAGAAGGCCGCTGGCGGAGAGGAGGATCCCGGTGATCCCGGCCACCACGAAGGGCAGGCTGTTGAGGATGCTGCCCGGAACCAGCGCAGCCACTGAGGTATACCCAAGAATCAGCACCGGGAAGAAAGCGGTCAATCCAAAAAAACTGAACAGATAATGGGCGATATAGTAGCCCAGCGCCCCGCACCAGTTCGCCGAAGGCGGTTGGGTTGCGGGCGGGTCTCCCAGAAGCGGACGGGCATAGCTCACCAGACACAGCAGCAGGAATACCGCCAGGAACAGGGTAAAAAGCGCGACCGCCTCCCTCTGAAATCGCAGTTCTTTTTTTTGCGGCAGGGGCATAGATATCCGCTAAACTCCGAATCTCCGTTCGAGCCCGCGGAATTTCCGGGGTCTCATCGCTCAATATTTCCGCACACCGCCCCCTCGGTCCAACGGGGGCACATAACGTCCGCCCTGCGTTGCCGAATGCTCGGTATTTCTAGCTTGGCGAGGTTGGCAGGATCTGCCGAAAGCCGTAGCCGCCGGATCAACCGGCCGTGGGACCGGTCTCCCCCGGCTCTCCCTGGACGGCATCAAGAATCCCGTTTATAAAGGCAACGGAATCAGACTTGGAATACAATTTGGCGATCTCCAGCGCCTCGTTGATGGCGACCTTGAGCGGCACATCGTCACGGTGCTTCATCTCGTAGACGGCTATCCGCAGAATATTGCGGTCGACATGCGACATTCTCTCCAGCCGCCAGTTATGGGAACGGTCGGCAAGTTCTCCATCGATCTGCGTTCGTTTCGCGCAGATGCCCTGAATCAACTCCCGGGCATACGGCAGAGTTTTCTTCCCGGTCTCGAAGCAGGCGCAGAATCTTTCCAGTTCATGCTCCACGGCCTGGGGCTCGTCGGAAGCCCCGGCAAAATCGTGGCTGAAGAGAAACTGCAGGGCAAGCTCCCTTGATTTGCGTCGAAGTCCCATAACGATTCCTGTTCCCCGTCACCTATCAGCGGCGGAGGAACGGCTGAGAATTTCCTACAGAGCTGCCAGCAGGTTGATCATTTCCAGGGCGGCAACCGCCACCTCGGAGCCCTTGTTCCCCGCCTTGGAACCGGCTCGCTCAATGGCCTGCTCGATGGTCTCGGTGGTCAGCACCCCGAACAGAACCGGCACGCCGGTATCCAGCATAACCTGGGCGGTACCCTTTGCCACCTCGCCGGCCACAAAATCAAAATGCGGGGTTGCGCCGCGGATGACTGCGCCCAGGCAGATGACCGCGTCATATTTGCCTGACTTTGCCATGCGCTGGGTCACCAGGGGGATCTCAAAGGCGCCGGGCACGCGGGCCACCTCAATATCGCCGCTGTCCACCCCGGAACGGACCAGGGCGTCCATCGCCCCATCCAGAAGCTTTTCGGAAATAAACGAGTTGAAGCGCGCCACCACGATTCCCAGCTTCCTGCCCGCACCATTCAGATTCCCTTCAATAAACTTTGCCATTTCTCTCTCGCTGACAAGTTACAAGTTATAAAAGTTACAAGTGACAAGTGACAAGGGGGAAAAGAAGCCCCGCTTGTCAGAGGAATTTATCCCCACACCTTCAGCCTTCCCCCCTGCGATTTCACGGATCACCTGATACGTCGGAAAGCGGGGCCTCGCCGTAGAGCTCCAGGAGATGCCCCATCTTGTCCCTTTTGCAGCGCATGTACTCCTTGTTTTCCGGTTCGGTGAGCACCTCGATGGGAAAACGGCCGACGACTTTGAGGCCGTAGCCCTCCAGGCCGACGATCTTCTTGGGATTATTGGTGAGCAGCTTCATCTCCCGCACGCCGAGATCGCGCAGAATCTGGGCGCCGATACCGTAATCGCGGAGATCCGCCTTGAAGCCGAGCTTGATGTTCGCCTCCACCGTATCCAATCCCTGCTGGTCCTGGAGTTCATAGGCTTTGAGCTTATTCACCAGCCCGATGCCGCGCCCCTCCTGGCGCATATAGACAATCACCCCGCGCCCTTCCTGATCCACCATCTGCATGGCCGCATGGAGCTGGGAGCCGCAGTCGCAGCGGGCCGAACCGAAGACATCGCCGGTCAGGCATTCGGAATGCACTCGGACCATAACCGGCTTGTCAGGGTCGATTTCGCCCTTGACCAGGGCCACATGCTCAAAGGTGTCCACATCGTTGGTATAGACGATGACCTTGAATTCCCCGGCATGATTGGTCGGGAGCCTGGCCTCGGCGGCGCGGTGCACCAGGGTGTCCTTGCGCAGGCGGTAGGCGACCAAGTCGGCGATGGTGGCTATCTTGAGGTCATGTTCGGCGGCGAATTTCTCCAGGTCCGGCATGCGGGCCATGGTTCCGTCTTCGTTCATGATCTCGCAGATGATGCCGGCAGTGCGCATCCCGGCCAACCGCGCCAGATCCACCGATCCTTCCGTCTGACCGGTACGGACCAGAACCCCGCCCTTGCGGGCACGGAGCGGAAAAATATGGCCGGGGCTGATGATATCGTAGGGTTTGGCGTCCAACGCCACCGCCGCCTGAATGGTTCTGGCGCGATCAGCGGCGGAAATGCCGGTGGAAACGCCGGTGCGGGCCTCGATGCTGATGGTGAACCCCGTGCCGTACGGGGATTTGTTGTCGCGGACCATCATCGGCAGCTCCAACTGCTCGACGATGTCGGGGCTCATCGCCAGGCAGATCAGGCCGCGGCCGTAGCGGGCCATGAAATTGATGGCCTCCGGAGTCACCGCCGAAGCGGCCATGCACAGGTCGCCCTCGTTTTCCCGATCCTCATCATCGACCAGGATGATCATTTTCCCGGCCCTGATATCTTCAATAACTTCTTCAATGGGGCTTACAGCCATTACTTGCGTCTCCCGCCGTCCCTTCGCCGCTACCGGAAAAATCCGTGCTCGGCCAGAAAGGCGGCATTGATCCTGCTGCCGGAATCCGGATCGGCGGACCTTTCCGTGAGCAGCTTTTCCACATATTTGCCTATTATATCAACCTCGACATTGACCATGTCGCCGGGTTTCAACTCACCCAGCGTCGTCACCGCCAGGGTATGCGGGATGATCGACACGGAAAAACGGTCCCCTGCACAGCTGTTCACCGTGAGACTGACCCCGTTGATCGCAATCGAACCTTTTTCAATAACATATTTTGCCAGGGAACGGGACAGGGAAAATGTAAAGAGGGTAAAATCACCGGCAGGACGCCGATCTTCCACCCGGGCCCGGTCGTCCACATGGCCGCTGACCAGGTGCCCGCCCAAACGGTCGCTGAGCTTCAATGCCCGTTCCAGGTTGACCGCGCTGCCCGGTAGCAGCGCCGCCAGGCCTGTCCGCGCCAGGCTCTCCGGCGAGACATCCACCAGAAAACGGCGGTCCTTGATGTCCCTGGCGGTCAGGCAGGCACCGTTGACGGCGATGGACTCGCCCTCGACCGGATCGGTCAGGGGGAAATCCGCCTCCAGACAGAAGACCATGCCGCCCCCGGCAGGTTGCTTCCTGACCACCCGGCCCAGGCCTTGCACAATGCCGGTGAACATCCGCTATCCCTGCTCCATCTTGCGGGCCCGGTTTTCGAATTCCTCGGCCTGCCGGGCATGCTTGAAATTCCGGTGGATGCCGGCAATCGTCCGCAGAGCGTCCGCGGCCTTGCCCTTCTCTCCTTTTTCTTCGTAGACCCCGGCGATGGCCTCCAGGACCTCCACCGTGCCCTTGGGATTCCTGAGCTGAGAATCATGGTCAAAGATATCAAAAAGGAGCGCCAGGGCCTGGTCCAGTTCGCCCAGCCTACGATGGGCCACGGCCTTCTTCTTGTTCAGGGCCACGACGGAAAAGATATCTTCCTGCTTCTCGCAGACAGCCTGTGCCCGCTGGAAATGCTCCAGGGCCAGCCGGTACTCCTCCCGGGCCATGCACACGTCGCCGAGACGATCCGCGGCATTGGCCACCCCCTGTTCGTCGCCCTGCTCCTCAAAACCGCGCAGGGCGTTATGCAGGGCCATGGCCGCCTGGGAATAGTCGCCGTTGGCGAGAAATTCCCGGCCGGCCTTATAATCCGCCTTGGCCGGATCGGTCAGCGCAGGGTCTTCTTTCTGGTTCCCCTTTTGCGGAGAAAAGGATGGCAAGGGTTGCAATGGTTCACTCATGGACAGGTTCCTTTGAACGTTGAATATTTTCAATGGCCTCGGCGGCCAGTTGGGCAACCGTGGTCTGCAACGGCCGGCCCTTCTCGTAAATGGTTACCGGATGCTGATCCCCCTGCACAGCCATGATCTGGAACAGCGCCTCAGCGGCCTGGATACGCCCCAACAGCCTGGCCATCAGTCCCCGGATTACGGGCTCCCGGTGGCCGAGAAAGGCAAAGGTCGAATAAAAGGGAGTTTTCCGGACCAGGTCCGGATTGCTTGCGGCAATCTCACCCAGGGCCCAGAGCACCTGCGCCTGGGTGCTCTCGTCGCCCATGTAGTTGAGCAGGTATCGGGTAAAAGATCCGTAGACATCGGGGCGGGCGGCGATAATCGCGCCGATCGTTTCCACCATGCCCCAGTTGGTGGAGGCGGAATCGGAACAGGCCTCAAACAGCCGGTGCAGGAGATCCGCCACCGGTCCCGGTTCCCGGGTGGACAACCGGGCACAGACCTGACCGATCAGCCAGGCGATCCGGTACCTGGCCGCCTCGTCCGGTTCGTAGAGCAGCCTCTGCAAAAAGCGCAGGGTCTTCCGGTCGTCGAACGCGCAGTCCACCAGGGCGTCGATGTCCCCTGACGCGGCCAGCAGCCGGACCTGCTCCTTGCCGACCCGCTTGCGCTGCCGTTTGGGGTCTCGCTTGGGTTCCAGGGGCGGAGGGACAAATTGCCCGTCGGCGGCTGTCCTCTCTTTGCCCTGCTTTTCCCTGGCAACAAGGCGTTCGGTGATTTCAGCCACGTCCCGGTGCAAGCGGACAAAATAGAGAACTCCTCTGATCCAGCGCCCGTCCAACTCTCTGGTCGGCACCACCTGATGGGTGATCTCGTCATAGTTGTCCACCCGGCCGGTCAGATAGTCGTCTTCGGGGGTAAGCTCCCAGGCCAGGTCCCAGTCGTCCCCACAGGCATAGACGAGGCATTCGACCATGGCGGCGCCGACATTATGGCCGGTGGCATCGCAGACATATACCGCTCCGCAGTCGCAGCGGCCCACTGGAAATTCGGTCATTTTCCGCTGGACGGCATCCTGGGCGCGCCCCACGTCCACCCCGCAAAAGGGGCACCAGGGCTTGACGTTGTCCTTGCCCTTTTTCATTGGTTGGCCAGTTTCGCTTCCAGGGCCTGAGCAAATCTGGGATCAACGGAATACCCGAGTTCCCCGGCCTTGTCCATGTTCCTTTTCGCCTCCTGGAACTCGCCCTTGAAATAGAGGGCCACGGCCAGATTGTTGCGGGCCATGGCTGAATCAGGATCAATGGTCACTGCCTGCCGGGCCGCCTCCACCGCCTTTTCGTCGTCACCCTTCATGGTGCAGGCGGAAGTCAGGTTGATCCAGCCGGTGATCAGGTTGGGAACGATCTGAGTCGCCCGGGTATAGGAGGCAATGGCCTCGTCCACCCTGTTCTGCTGCTGCATGATGAGCCCGATGTTCACATGGGCCTCGGCCATGTCCGGGGCGACCTTCAGGGCGCGTTCGTTGAGTTCCAGGGCGCGGTCCACCTCGCCCCGGTCGAAATATATGGCCCCGAGGTTGATCATGCTCTCCACCGACTGGCTGTCCAGCTCCAGGGCCCGATTCAATTCACGAACAGCGTCATCGTTACGGCCGGCCTGGCGATAGACCAGGCCAAGCTGGTGATGGGCCATCACATTCTCCGGATACTGAGCGATCACGCCCTCGAGTTCCTTGATGACGGTTGCCAAATCATCTTTTCTGACTGCATTCTCTGCCATGATTTTTCCTTTGTTGCGTCGAAGACGAATGTCGCCGTACTAGCGATAAAAATTAGACGTTTAATTTGCCGGATAAAAAAGGTGACTACATTATAGGTACGAACTGGCCTGAGGCAAGTTGAAAATACACGGCGGCCCTCTTAGCGGCTGAAGTTCTCTTCACAGGAGAGCAGCAGCTCTTTCTGCGCCGCGGCCAATACCTCGCGCGCCGCCTCGATGTCCAGCCGGATCTGCGCGGCCAGCGCCTCCGGACCGTCGAATTTTTTCTCGCCGCGCAGGTGGCGCAGCAGATTGATCTTGATCGGCCGGCCGTAAATATCGTCGTGAAAATCAAAAATATGGGTCTCGGCCACCAGCCGGTTCTCGCCGAAGGTCGGGTTGTAGCCGATATTGGACACCCCGCCGTAGCAGCGGCCGTCGTAGATAACCTGGGTGACGTAGACCCCGCGTTTGGGGCACAGATCTTCCTCGGAGATCCGCAGATTGGCGGTGGGAAAACCGACCACCCGGCCGCCCCGCTGCTTGCCGCGCTGCACATCGCCGCGGATCTGGTAGTAGCGGCCGAGCAGGATGCGGACGTCAGCCATCCGGCCTTCGGCAACCAGTTCGCGAATCCGGGTGCTGCTGACCAGCATGCCGTTCTCGTAATGGGCCTCCACCACGGTGACCGGAAAACCGTGCGCCCGCCCCTTCTCCCTCAGGAAATCGATATTGCCCTGCCGGCCGCGGCCGAAGGCATAGTCATAGCCCACCACCAGTTCCCGGACGCCGATGGTTTTCAGCAGGATATCCTCAACAAAGGTCTCAGCGGAGGTGGCGGCAAAGGCGCGGTCAAAGGGAATGATCACCAGGACATCGATACCTGCTTTCTCGATCAGTTCGATCTTCTGTTCGGTGGTGGAGATCAGGCGGATGGACTCCGGCCGCAGGACCTTGAGCGGATGGGGGTCGAAGGTCACCGCCACACTGGCCCCCTTGATGGCATGGGCACGGGAGACCACCTCGGCAAAGAGCATCTGGTGCCCGAGATGCACTCCGTCGAAGTTGCCGATGGTCGCACAGGCGCCCGATATCGGCCCCTTGATATCCGTCAGGTTGGTATACAGTTTCATAACGGGCTTGGTTTTTTGTTTACCGATTAAAGAAGTGCTTGACAAAAGCCGCATTGGCGAGCATATTTGCACCCGATTGTGCCGAAGTGGCGGAACTGGTAGACGCGCTAGGTTCAGGGTCTAGTGGGGGTATCTCCGTGGGAGTTCGACT
>QZJD01000019.1 GCA_003604995.1 Desulfobulbus sp.
GTGCATGTGGATGGAAGGCGGCGAGCTGAAGATCGACAATGCCGAGTGCACCCGCTGCATGCACTGCATCAACGTCATGCCCCGCGCTCTGCGTCCGGGTAAGGAAGGCGGCGCCACGGTCTGCATCGGTGCCAAGGCCCCGATCCTCGACGGCGCCCAGTTCGCCACCATGATTATCCCCTTCATCAAGATGGATGCTGAGAATGAGTTTCAGGAGGCCGTGGACGTGATCGAGGCGGTCTGGGATTGGTGGATGGAAGTGGGCAAAAACCGCGAGCGCGTCGGCGAGACCATGCAGCGCGTCGGTTTGCCGACCTTCCTCAGCGTCATGAATGTTGAGCCGGTACCGCAGCATGTGAAAGAGCCCCGCTCCAACCCCTACGTCTTCTGGAAGGACGAAGAGGTGCCCGGCGGCTTTGAGCGCGACATCCGTGAGTTCAGGAAGCGCCACGCCATGTAATGGCCTCGGCACCATTGATTTAAGACCTATTTACAATTGATATATACATAAGGAGGTATATCATGGGTTATGATCCGCAAAATCCGATGGAAGGAAGAATCACGGACCTTGGTCCGCCACACTACAGCAAGTTCCTGCCGCCGGTTATCAAGAATAACAAGGGTAAATGGCTGTACCATGAGATAGTTCAGCCCGGCGTCCTGATGCACAAGGCTGAAAGCGGCGATGAAGTGTACACGGTCCGTTGCGGTTCCGCCCGTCTGATCTCCATCGAGCAGATCCGCGAGATCTGCGATATCGCCGACAAGCACTGCGGCGGTTATCTCCGCTTCACCACCCGGAACAATGTGGAGTTCATGGTGGATTCCAAGGATAAGGTTCAGCCCCTGCTGGATGACCTGAAGGGCCGCGGCAACAAGTTCCCGGTGGGCGGCACCGGCGCCTGTGTGACGAACATCGTGCACACTCAGGGCTGGGTCCACTGCCACACGCCGGCCACCGATGCCTCCGGTCCGGTCAAGGCGGTCATGGATGCGCTGTTCGAGTACTTCAATTCCATGAAGCTGCCCGCTCAGGTTCGTATCGCCCTGGCCTGCTGCCTGAACATGTGCGGCGCGGTCCATGCCTCCGACATCGCGCTGCTTGGCGTCCATCGCAAGCCGCCGATGATCGACAACGAGCGCATTTCCGCGGTGTGCGAGCTGCCGCTGGCCGTTGCCGCCTGTCCGCTTGGCGCGGTGAAGCCCGCCAAGGCGGAAGTCGATGGCAAAGAGGTCAAGTCGGTTGTGGTCAATGCTGATCGTTGTATGTTCTGCGGTAACTGCTACACCATGTGCCCGGCCATGCCTCTGGCGGATCCGGATGGTGACGGCATCGCGATTCTGGTCGGCGGCAAGGTTTCCAATGCCAAATCCGCCCCCAAGTTCTCCAAGATGGTCATCCCGTTCCTGCCGAACAATACCCCCCGGTTCCCCGAGGTGGTCGACGCGGTCAAGAACATCCTGGAAGTCTATGCCAAGGATGCGCGTAAGTATGAGCGTCTGGGTGAATGGGCCGAGCGGATCGGTTGGGAGAAATTCTTTGAGAAATGCAACATTCCCTTTACCGACAAGTCGGTTGACGACTATCGTCTTGCCTATGATACCTGGCGGACGACGACCCAGTTTAAATATACGAACGCTACGGCAAAGTATACCGAGTAATGCGGGTTTTGTTGCCCGGCCCCGCAAGGGGCCGGGCATTCTGCTTCGACTCTCTATAGACCAAAGGAGGCCAATATGGCTTTGAGTAAAGATGAATTGAAGGCAGCGATTATTGAAAAGGCTATGAAATCCCCGAAGCCCCAGCTGTACATCAAGGATTTTTATGCCTGCGATCCTGATGCAAAACCCCGTGAAATAAAAAACGTAGCCAACGAGCTTGTGCGTGAAGGGAAGCTGACCTTTTGGTCTTCCGGATCAACCACCATGTATGCGGCCAAAGGCCGTGCCAAGGATGAGGAAGGCGCAAAGGGTATCTAAACATCCTCCCCTGCAAGCCATCCAGCTGTTGCTAACAGAGGCCTTTGGCCTCTGTTTTTTTTTCTGATGCCATCTTCTTTCTCCTTTCCTCTCATCCGTCTCGTCGCGACGGAATCGACCAACGAGGTCGCCTTGCAGCTGGCCCGCCAGGGAGCCGAGCACGGGAGCGTGGTCATTGCCCGCGAGCAGACGCAGGGCCGCGGCCGAGGTGCAAATTCCTTTGCCTCGCCGCCCGGCGGGCTGTACATGTCCCTGATCCTCCGTCCTGATCTGGCGGCACCGATGCTCCCCTTTATCCCGCTGGCCGGTGGCCTGGCCTGCGCCCAGGCCATTGAAGAGCAGACCGGCCTGGCCGTAGCCTTGAAATGGCCGAATGATCTCTATCTTCACCACCGCAAACTCGGCGGCATACTCGCGCAGGCCGGCCCGTTGTCGCCATCATCCGCTCTTCCCTTTGTCGTACTGGGTATCGGCATAAATGTGAATACCCGCCCGGAAACCTTTCCCGAAGAGTTGCGCTCCATCGCAACTTCATTGTATGCTATAAAACCTGTACAATATGATCTGGACGGTCTGCTGGAATCCATTCATTCCCGTCTCCTTGCCATGCTGCCGGCCCTGGCTGGAGATGCCGCTTCAATGGTGAACGCCTGGCGCCAGCGCGATTATCTCCTGGGAAAGGAGATCACCTGGCGGGATATCCGGGGCGGAACCCTGAAGGGTTGCGGTGCCGGGATGCAGGTGGACGGCAGCTATCTGCTGCGGGCGCCGGATGGCACCCTGCATGCGATTATGGCGGGCGACGTGACCATTGGCTTGAAAGGAGTAGAGCAAGGTGACCATGCGAACCCAAACCTTTGATGCCCTCGTAGTGCGAGAGACCGCGCCCGCTGTTTTTAGCCGGAAAATTGAGCGGCGGGTGACAGGTGACCTGCCACCGGGCGAAGTGCTGGTCAGGGTCAGGTTCTCCTCACTGAACTACAAGGATGCCCTGTCGGCCTCGGGAAATCGCGGGGTCACCAAACGATATCCTCACACCCCTGGAATCGATGCCGCCGGCGAGGTTGCGGCGAGCGAGCATGACGCCTTTCAGCCTGGCGACAGGGTTCTGGTCTGCGGGTATGATCTCGGGATGAATACCCCCGGAGGATTCGGCCAGTATATCAAGGTTCCGTCAGCCTGGCTCATGCCCATGCCCAGCGGCCTGACGGCTGAGGAGGCGATGCGTATCGGCACCGCTGGTTTTACCGCGGCACAGTCGGTTGATGCCCTCATCACAGGAGGGGTCGGCCCTGGTGACGGTCCGGTTCTGGTCACCGGCGCCACCGGAGGGGTGGGGAGTTTTGCCATTGCGCTGCTCAGTCGCATTGGCTATACGGTCATTGCGGCAACTGGTAAGAAAGAAGAACACCCTTTTCTACGATCCCTCGGCGCTTCCGAGTTTCTCAGCCGTGAGCAGGCCGCGACCGGCCAGGAACGGATGCTGCTCCGCGAACGCTGGGCCGGCGCAGTGGACACCGTCGGCGGTCTGATCCTTGCCACGGCGATCAAATCGACACGTTACGGAGGGGTCGTTGCCTGTTGCGGCAATGCCGCTTCCGGCGAATTGCCGATCAGCGTCTATCCCTTTATTCTGCGGGGGATTACGCTGACCGGTATTGATTCCGCCCAGTGCCCGATGACCAGAAGGAAAGAAATTTGGGAGCGGCTGGCCGGACAGTGGCATGGCGCCTGGCCGGAAACCATCAGTCGGACCGTTCCTCTTCCCGATCTTGACACGTGGATCGAGCGGATGCTGCAAGGGCGCATCAGGGGAAGGGTGGTCGTCGATCTTGGGGGAGAGCAATGAGTGTTGAATTGGCGAAAGAGGTCCTGGGCATTGAAGTCGACGGCATCATTGCGGTCAGGGACCGCCTGGGTCCGGAATTTGAACAGGCCGTGACCATGATCATGGGATGCCCGAGCCGACTGGTGATCACCGGTATCGGCAAGTCGGGGCTCATCGGCCAGAAGATTTCCGCCACCCTGAATTCCACCGGCACTGCTTCCTTTTTTCTTCATCCGGTGGAGGCGATGCACGGGGATCTGGGAATGGTTTCCCCTGCCGATGTCCTTCTCGCCATTTCCTATTCCGGCGAGACCTCCGAACTGAACGGCCTGCTGGCCAGCCTGCGGAGCAGGGTGACCAGAATCATCGCCATGACCGGCAACCCCGCATCAACCCTGGCCGGTTTCGCGGACGTGGTGCTGAATGTCCAGGTGCCGAGAGAGGCCTGTCCTCTGGGGCTTGCGCCGACCAGCAGTACGACGGCCGCCCTTGCCCTGGGCGATGCGCTGGCCGTAGCCCTCCTGCAGCGCAAGCAGTTCAGGGCCGAGGACTTTCGACGCCTGCATCCGGGCGGCAGCCTGGGAGAACGGCTCAAGGTCGCGGTTACGGAGGTGATGCTGGCCGGCGATAAGGTTCCCAGGGTGGAAGAGACCGCCTCTCTGGCTCAGGCGATACAGGAGCTGAATGCAAAGAACCTGGGGGCCGTGCTCATTGTCGATTCTTCCCGGCGGTTGATGGGGATTGTCACGGACGGGGATCTGCGCCGGCTGGTACTCCAGGAGCGGGACTTTTCATCCCTGGCGCTGGCCAGGGTCATGACTCCCGAGCCGATCAGCATCGGTCCGGAACTCATGGCCGCCGATGCCCTGAGCATCATGCAGCGGCACGAGGTCACGGTTCTGCCCGTGGTTGATGCCGGGCGTATACTTCGCGGAATTCTCCACCTCCATGATCTGCTGGGCAAGGGAGAGTTCAGGTTTCTCATTTAGAGGAGCGACAAGATGTGTCAAATCAGTGTGGTGGTTGCGCAAGAGGACGGTGAGGAAAAACTCATGGATAACGTGACCAGCCTGGAAGTGACAGCGG
The DNA here is from genome assembly GCA_003604995.1 of Desulfobulbus sp. Classification (GTDB taxonomy): domain Bacteria; phylum Desulfobacterota; class Desulfobulbia; order Desulfobulbales; family Desulfobulbaceae; genus UBA10518. The sequence goes on from QZJD01000019.1 coordinate 4,895, forward strand.
ACGGCGTGGTGTTGTCCGCTTTTTTTGAAGAACCGAAGACCGTGCCGGATGTGGCCGTGACCAGGATAGACTTCCTTGGCGGGAAGGTGGTTCTGGGCCGGCGTCCGCAACCTTGATCATCCTGCAAAAATTCAAAACACTGCGCATCGCTCCTGTTGCTTCAGGGAGAGACAGGGCCTGCAGGCGGACGATCCCGCTTCTTGGGCCGGAACGACAACGATGAGGTACGATAGATGAACACCATCGAGAAATTACGGGTGATGTTGCCCCACTGGATCGAACATAATGCCAGCCATCTGAACGAATTCGCCGGCTGGGCGGCGCAGGTCGAAAAAACGGACCAGGATATCGCTGCCCTCCTGCACCAGGCGGCCGCCTCTCTGCGGGACGCGGATCAGGCGCTGCGGAAGGCGCTAACCCTTTCAGGAGGCGAGGTGAAGGAGCAGGGAGCCCATCATCATCACCATCACCACCATCACAACTTGCCCGAATAAAGACCCCAGGTCCCTTTGTCCAGGTCGTACTGATAGTTGAGCTCAAGCCGGAAGGTACGGCCCTGGTTCCGTTCCGCGCAGCTCATGGAAAAAATCAGGATATTTCCTTCCCGCCTGGCGAAGTTGACTTGGGGGGCCGACAATTCGGAAGAACTGGCGGAAGGGTAGTTCTGCCTGAAGATATCCTGGTAATTTTCCTTCAGATATTCCAGCTTGCCGCTGACCAGGATTTCTTCCTTCAGGTTCTTGATCTGGGTGAGCGAATCCTGGTAAATTTCCTTGATGACCTGATCTTCCTTCAGGGGGCTTTTGTCGATCAGGGCGACAATTGTCTGATAGTGCTCCAGGTTTGCCGAAAGCTTGCCGCTCTCGGTCGCGGTGCGCTCGATGCCGCTCTGTTCCCGGGTGATTCTGGTCAGGAGAACGGTTTTTTCAATCTTGCTGACGCTGTCGGCCACTTCGTCCACTCCGAGAAGCGCCTCATTGTCCCGCAGGAGCTGAACTGCCCGGGCATAGATCGTGATCGCCTCCTCCCACATTTTTCGAGTGAAGGCGTCCTTTGCCTCTGCCAGAATCTGAAACACCCGGGCATTGACATCAAGTCTGTTGATCTCCTCCTGTTCATTTGCGTCGACCATGGTCGGGTCAACGGCAATGATCTTCCGCACGGCTTGCAGCTTTTCCACGGCCTTCGACCATTCCGAAGCGGTGAAGGCCTGCTGTCCCTCAGCCAGCGCCGCATTCAACGTCGCTAGCGCCAGCCGTTTCCTGATGGAATCTTGTTCCTCGGGGTTGGCGCTGCCGCTGCTTAACTGTACGGCCGCCTGATACTGGTCGGCGGCCTGCCGCCACTCCTTTCGCTCCTCAGCCTGTCGGGCCAGGGACAGTTTTTCCTCCAGGCGCAGCGCGTCGATACTTTGCTGGATTTCCGCTGTCTTATCCTGCTCGCCGGCTGCTTCCGCAAATTCCAGGCTTTTTTCATAGGCGGCAATGGCCTGGTCAGCCTTGCCGGTTTGCCGCGCCTTCTCGGCGGAAGCCGTGTGCCGGGCAAAGCTGTCGATGGCCCTCGCCGCCTCGATGCTCACATACCGGCCATTGTGCAGTACCCTGCCCTGCAGGCCTTCCTTAAAGGTCTGCGCCTGCACCACGGTATCAATATCCCGGCTGAGTCGTTCTTTCTCGCCCCGGCCGAAAACCAGAACTTTGCCCAGTTCTGACCGGGCGGTCTGGAAGGCCTTTTGCGCCTCCTTAAATTCCCTTTTGTCTACCAGCTGTTCGCCTGTGGCGTATTCGGTCCTGGCCTTGACCAGCCCGGCATTGTCCTTCAGATACAGGGCCGTTCCGCCACCAACGATCACGACCAGGGCAAGTATTCCGCTGATCAGTCGGTACGGGATCCTTGCCCGGAGCTTCGAGCTGTTTTTTTGGTCCGGGGGTGACGCGCCGGCACCGTTTGCGCCTGGTTCGGCTCCTTCTTTCCCTTTATCGGCCCCGCTCCCATTTTGTTTCGGTCCGCTTCCCATCAGTGATTCGCGGACCCGGTTGCGGGCAAAGTCAAGTCCGGGATAATCGGTGGCAATGTTGGCCACCAGGTCAAGGAGTAGGCCGGCTTTTTCCAGCTGACCTTTCTGTTCAAGGCGGTCCGCCTTTTTGTAAAGTTCTTCCGCTTCGCCGATGGCAGCGGCAATCGTCTGCTCAAGGTCTTCAAGTTCAGGCAGCGAAGCCGGATCGGGAATATCGGCCAATACCCTTTTGGCGGTGAAGATTTCCTTTTGTTCGATCAGGGTCTGGATGGAACGGATCTGGCCGTCGAATTTTTTCCCTTGGTCCTCGTCCAACTGCAGGGAAATTCCGCCCAGGATCCCCTCATCCGGGGGCGTTGTCGGCGCGGGTTCCGTTTTGCCGGCAATCTGCGCCGAGGCAGGGATACCGAAATCTATGGTCAGGTCCTCGGAGAGGGGCTGTTCGAGTTCGACCGTTGCGTCGCTCTCCGTCCCTTCGCTTGCCAGCGCCAGCGCTTCACCCAGGTCGGCGAGATCGCCCAGCTCGATGCTTTCTTCCTGGGGAAAAGGAGGCTCTGCGGCCTGGTCGGATTCGACGTTGAAATCAACGCCTTCGGCAGGAGCAAAATCCTCGGCCTGGAGATCCTCGAAAGCCGTCTCTGTTTCCAGTTCAAGGCCGAGGTCGTGGGGCGGGGAGAAGGGGAGGTCCTCGGTCAAATCTTCGATGGGTTCGTCCTGGGCGGCCAACTCGAATTCGATTTCGGGAAGGGCGTCAGTTTCCGGCATGGCGGTGAGATCCTCGACAGTCCCATCGGGAGCGGACGGCAGATCGTCCCCCTCGCCCAGATCAAAGGCATGGGAAAACTCCCCGTCCAGCAGGTCATCCAGTTCAGGGAATTCCGTTGCGGTTTCCTGGTCCGCCTTTTCCTCTGCAGCAAAATTCTGAGAGGTTGCCTCAGCCATGGGTTCCAATGCGGATGCACCGTCGCCGATTGGCGCTGAAGCGGTACCTGCGCTGCCGGCAGTCTGTCCGACGCCGGTGAAACTGGGCTCATCGTCGTCACCCTCGTGGGGTTCCAGGATGTCGAAGGGCATCCAGGATTTACGCTCCTCGTACCAGTCAAAGGCGCGCTGGTTGAACGGGTCGCTGCTGTAGAAAGTGCCGCAGATCATTTCGCCGATGTGGATGATCAGTTGGGGCAGAGAGGTGGATTTGTTCCAGAAGTCGGCGATGCGGATGGCGTCCGGATCGATATCCGGATGAAATATGGAGGAGAGCGGCTTGGCGGTCGGCGGAAAATGCGGATAGCCGAAAGGCAGCGTGATGCGCACCAGGTGCCTGTTGGCGGGAAGAATGGTGCCGTCGGGGTTTGCCTTGTATCCCTTAATGCGGTACTCGATATCATACTGCTCGGGAGGATCGCCCTCAGTGGCAACGAGCTTGATGCTGGGATAGTCGTTGAGAAGTTTTTTGACCCGTGCAAAATCAGCCTGCAGCTGCTGCTCACCTGATGACATTCTTGACCCCTTGGCAACATGAAACGGCCGTGTCATTCACGACCTGGATTGAACAATCTATATTCTATAGCATTCGTCGTGAGGAAACAAGGAGGTTTTCCGCCATGAAATCAGGAGAATCCGGCCAAATATCAGGGGAAACGGCGCTCCTCTCACGATTTCATAAATGTGATTCCGACGTTGCGGTTCGCGGTAACGGACAAATGATTGCACTGGGAGGGATCCGCTGCCGTGCCTGCCCCATAGCCCTTCCTCCGTCATCGGTCCCGCAAAAACGCGGAGCTTCCCCCCGGCATTTCATGTTGAAATCTTCGTGGCGGATAGGCCGGGTTTTGCCTTTTTGCGATGGTATCAATATTATCGGTGATCCGGTTGAGCCGACCTGGTAAAAGGTGTACAATAAACAAAATTTTCAAGAACTGGTTGTTGAACCGTGGAGGATATGAGCGAATTTTCGGTTTCCTTTCGGGTGATGAACGCCCGGAACTGCCCCTTTTATGAGGTCAATGACTGGTTCGTCCTTACCGATCAGGCGATCCAGGTCCCGGCCGGCCGACCTTCCTGCCTGATCCTGGTCCGGGAGGTCACCAATCTGCTCCTCGCCCTGCAATCAGGAGTTGAGAGCAATTTCGCCGAAGAGCGAAACAATATCTACACCTGCGGCGGGTGCACCGGTTTGGTCAAATTTCAGATCGAGGATCAGTCCGAGGGCCAGGAAAAAAAATCGGTTGATCCAATCCGGGAAGTCGGGCACGATTTTCCCCGGGATCCGGCCCGGGACGGGGAGAAAAAAGGCGGCAGCGTTATCAGTGGCCTGCTGGAAGAGATATCTCCCTCAGAGCTGCTCCAGTTTCTGCACATGCATCAGAAAACCGGCAAGCTCCTGTTGCATGTTCCTGCCGGTGTCGGCCGGATCGCCTTCCGGGAAGGGGTGATCATCGGCGCCAAATTTGAGGAGAAGGAAAATAAAGAGGCTATTTTTGCCCTGCTCGGAGAGCATCAGGGCCGGTTCAGCTTTGTCGCCGGTATCCCCGCCTCCCTGAGGGATGTGGAGGGGATCGGCGATTTCATGATGATCCTGATGGAGGGGATCAAGCAGCTTGACGAAGGCAAGGGAGAAGGCTGAATACCTGCCGCCGCGATCACATTCTCTTTCAGTCGCTTTTCTTTTCAAAACCCTGGCCGTACACCATCTGGGCTTTGATCCGCAGCAGCCAGCATTCTTCGGGCCGCTCCGCCAGCTGGCGTTTTCGGTGATCGGTGAGCCAATGGGATATTTCATCGATGTCGAAGAAACGGGAATCAATGCCGAAAAACCCGTCCAGCAGATGGCTGATGGTGTGGAGCAGTTTGCTCTTGAATCCCTGCGGAAGGGCAAGCAGGTCTTCCAGAGTCGCGCAGCCCTCTTCCTGGAGTTTGCCCATCAGCTCGCCGAGAATCCGTCTGTTTTCAGCGAGCGCTCCCTGGAGAAGTTCGTTGAAACGGGGATCGGCGCCGTTGGCCGAATGGGGGTGGTCGATCTCCACGGAATCGTAATGGACCAGCTGGGACTTGGCAAAGAAAAGCCGGGCATGGCGTTCACAGGTGGCCAGGTCCGGTCCGCTCACCAGCATATCGTGTTCGACGAACAGAATCATGTCATCTCCTCACCGTATGTCCTGAGTGGGTCGAGGCGGGTGATGGCCATGAAGCTGTCCACGTGATATTCCGCCTCAAGAGAGTGATTTTTAAAGGCGATCAGCTCCATGCCCATGCTCCGGGTATGTTCGCGGTCAACCTCGCTGTCGCCGATGTAAATCGCCTCGTTCACCATGAGGCCGAAATGATTCAGGATCAGGCGCAGGCCGTCCGGAGCCGGCTTGGGCCGGGGCACGTCCAGGGCGGTGACCACCTGGTCGAACCAGGGGCGCAACTGGAAGATGTCGAGAATCATCGGCATGGTCGTCGTGCGGTTGGTGCTGATCGCGGTCTGGTAGCGCGGTTTGATCAGGCGCAGAAACTCGAGCAGGTCCGGCTCCATGATCATGTGTTGCAGAAAGGGGGTGTAGTCCAGTTCGGTCCGGTAGCGGTCCACTGCCTCCTGCCTGACCCCCGGGTGGTTGCGGAAGATATGCTTCACCGAGTCCGTGACGTTGTGGGCATGCACGAAGTTGAGTTCCTCTTCGTCCATGGGCGGACAGCCGAAACGGGCCAGCAGCTGATTGTAATAGGCGCGGTTCGCCTCCCTGGAGTCGAAGAGGACCCCGTCGCAATCGAAGATGATCAGTTTCAGCATGGTGTTCCGTTATTCGCTTTCCCGCGGCCAGACATCGTATCGGACCCGTAAATTTCTCTGTTCAGTTCGTCGAAGAATATTTCCATGAACCGGTGGCGCTGCTCGGCGAGCTCACGGCCCGGTGCCGTTCGCATCTGCTCGCGGACCCGGGACATCTTGACCTGAAACTCCCGGTAGGCCGTGTCCTCGTGAGAGTAGGACCGGGTGGAACCGTGGTCGATTTCCGCGTCATGCAGCTTGGCCCCGATCTGGCCGGCAAAGAGAAAGGCGCGGCCGATGCCGATGGCGCCGATGGAATCGAGTTTGTCTGCGTCAAAGAGGATCTCCGCCTCCAGGGTGCGGGGGGCCTCCCCGCCGCGGAACCGGTGCGCCCGGATGCAATGGGTGACGGCCTCGATGTCCGGCGCGGAAAAACCCAGATCGGCCAGGATCGTTTCAGCCAGTTCACCGCTCTTTCGGGCATGGCAGATCGCCCCCTTGCTTTCGCTCTCAAAACGGCGGCCGATGTCGTGCAGCAGAGCTGCCGTGGCCAGGATGTCGAGGCGGGCGCCAAGGGCACGGCCAAGGGCCAGGGCCAGGTGATAGACCCGCTCGGTGTGGTCCGGTCCGTGCGGACCGCCTTCCGCTTCGCAGTAACGGCGGCTGATCTTCCAGAGGGCGTTGATCAGCTCCCGGCTCAGCGGGCAGGTCGGGTTTCCGGTCATTCTCCGAACAGTTCCTGTCGCAGCCAGCTGATGCCGAGCAGGAGCAGCAGTTCGTCGTCACCGGCCAGGCCCTGGAGTTCCGCGGGGGTCAGCGGCCGGCGGAGCGATAGGCGGCCGTCGGCGAATTCCCGGCGAAAGGCATCGAGATTGTACAGGGCAAGCAGGTACTGGTCGAGTTGCGCGCGGTCGGGTCGGAATCCCCTGACAATTCGTTCATGCTGGCTGACGGCCAGTACCGCGTCGTTGAACGGGATATAGGCGGCCATTCCCTGATCGGTGAAATAGTCGAAGGCGGTCTGGACATGTTGTTCGGCAAAACCCCGGCAATGAGGTTCCCTGACCAGGACCAGGGATTCATGGACCTCGCCGTCCGCCAGCGAAGCGCCCCGGCCCACCGGATATGCCCGGCAGGCACCGGGCCGGTCCGGATAGACGGTGCAGCCGGCCGCGGAGACAAAGACGCAGCTGGCCCGGCCGTCATCCACCATGGTCAGGTAGCACTGGGGGAAGGCCGTCTGTTCGTTCAGTTCGACGATGACGTACTGTTCCAGAAACTCTCCTGAGGACATTCCCAGCCGATTTTTCAGGCGCAGGACATCATAGGGGGTCAGGGCCAAGTCGAGTTGCCGGCAGCATTCAGTGAAGCAGGCTACCCCCGGATGGCAGGCGAAGTCGAAGGATGCCCGCCGGCCGATGGGCTGGAAGTTGTCGGGCAGGGCGACGCTCATGCCTCTTCCTTGTGCGGCCAGAGTGCAAGGACCGGGCTGGCCACGAAGATGGATGAGTAGGTCCCGAAGACAATGCCGGCCAGCAGGGCAAGGCTGAAGTCATGGATGGTCGCCCCGCCGAGGAAAAAGAGAGAAGTGAGGGTCAGCAGGGTGGTGAGACCGGTGACCACCGTCCGGCTGAGGACCTGATTGATGCTTTCGTTTATCACCGTAAACAGACTGTCCCCTTCCTTCTTCTTGTGGAGATTTTCCCGGATCCGGTCGAAGATGACCACGGTATCGTTCAGCGAGTAGCCGGCCAGGGTGAGCAGGGCGGTGATGATCAGGAGGTTGAACTCCAGTCCAAGCAGCCAGCAGAGGCCGAGCACGGCCAGGACGTCATGGAAGGTGGAGATGGCGGCGGCCACGCCGAAGCTCAGGTCAAAACGCAGGGCCAGGTAGGCGAGGACCCCGAGCAGGGAGATGGCGACGGCCATCACCGCCTTGTTGCGCAGTTCCTCGCTGATCGAGGAGCCGATCTCCGACTGGCCTTCCAGGACGAACCCTTTGTCGGCAAGCTCCTGGTCCAGAACGCCGGTCAATTGCTCGCCCAGCTTGCCCACTGTCTGCTCGGATTTCTTGATTTTGATGATCAGACGATTTTCACCGGTTACCTCCTGCAGATCGATATCAGCAAAGCCGTTCTTGGTCAGGACCGGCCGGACTTCGTCCAGGGAGAAGGCCTTTGCCGCCTGGTACTGGAGCATGGAGCCGCCTGCGAAATCCACGCCCAGGTTGGCCTGGCCCCGAAGGATCTGGACAAAGGCGATCAGGCCGACCAGGGTAACCACACCGGAGAAGGCAAAGGCCAGCTTGCGCAGCTTCATGAAGTCAAAATTCGGCTTCTTGATGAATTCCATGAAGCGGAGTTCCTTGAGTATCCGCAGGCTGTACATGCCGTCGTAGGCCAGTCGGGTACAGAAGAGCACCGCGAACAGGTTGAAGATGATGCCCAGCGACAGGGTCACCGCAAAACCCTTGATCGGTCCGGTGCCGAACAGGAACAGGGCCAGGGCGGTGATCAGGGTGGTGACCTGGGAGTCGACAATGCTGGAGAAGGCGTTTTCGAAACCGCTGTCCACGCCGGACTTGACGGACTTTCCCAGAGCGAATTCCTCGCGCATACGTTCATAGATCAGCACGTTGGCGTCCACCGCCATGCCGATGGTCAGGATAATACCGGCGATGCCCGGCAGGGTAAGGGTGGCGGAGAGCATGGCCAGGCCGACAAAAAGAAAAAGCATGTTCAGGAGCATGGCATAGATGGACAGCACCCCGGAGAGCCGGTAGTAAATCAGCATGAAGACCACCACCAGCAGGGTGCCGAACAGGCCGGACATGAGCCCCTTGTTGATGGAATCCTGGCCGAGGCTGGCGCCGACGCTCATGTTCTGGATGATTTCCACCGGCGCGGGCAGGGCGCCTGCCCGCAGGACAATGGCCAGGTCGGCTGCTTCCTCATGGGTGAAGCTGCCGGAGATCTGCGCCTGGCCGCCCAGGATCTTTTCCCGGATCACGGGGGCGGAGCGGACCACCTCGTCGAGGACGATGGCCATGCGCTTGCCCACGTTTTTCTCGGTGATACTGCCGAACACCTGGCCGCCGCGGCCGGTCAGGTCAAGGCTGACGTACGGCTCGTTGAAGGTGCCGCCGATACGGACCTGGGCGTCTTTGACCATTTCACCGGTCATCAGTACCTGGCTTTTCAGGAGCAGGGGAACCTTGCTTTCCGCCTTGGTCTGCTTGTCGACGACCCGTTCGAAATAGATTTCGCCGTCCTGGGGGATCTGGCCCTGGAGGGCCAGATTCAGCTGCTTGCGGCTGTCGCCCCATTGCCATTGCCCGTTCTGGATCGCCTTGGCGATCAGGGCGTTGAGATCGAGGCCGGTGTCGTCGGCCACCATCTTGAACTCCAGCTGCGCGGTCTGGCCGATCAGGTCCATGGCCCGCTTCTGGTCCTTGACGCCCGGGAGCTGGACCACGATCATGTCCTCGCCCTGGCGGATGATCACCGGCTCGGTCACCCCGAACTGGTCAATGCGGTTGCGGATGATTTCCAGGGACTGGCCCACCGCGTTCTTTCTGATCGTCTCGACCTCTTCCGGCCGCAGCTTGAGGGTGATCCGGGGAAAAGTACCCGCCTCGGCATTGATCTTGATGTCCAGATCCTCGAATTTGCCGCTGGTGACCTCGTTCACCGTGGCCACCGCCCCGGTGTTGGGCAGGGAAAGAATGATCTCCCGGGGATCGGCCGAGTTCATTCGCACGGCGGTGATGTTTTTCTCGGCCAGGGCGTCCTTGAGTTCGGTGGCGGCAAAATCCAGGGCGTTTTCCGCGGCCTTGTCCAGGTCGACTTGCAGGACCAGGTGGATGCCGCCTTGCAGGTCAAGGCCAAGCTTCATGCCCTGCGGGGCCAGGTATTTTTTCCACCAGGCGGGCACGCCAGCGTAGAAGGAAGGGATGACGGCCAGGATGGAAAAAGCGACCAGGACGGCCAGCAGGCCGAACTTCCATTTCAGGGTGGTGTTCATCAGTCAGGCTCTTTTGCGTTCTCTTGGTTAATCTTGCCGCGCACGTCCGGTCTGAGGGGCGAGCCGTCCGGCGTGAGGGGGTTGTTGCCCGGTCCAGGCTGTTTGTTCCCTGGGTGCGGGCGGGCAAATTGTTTCACGGGTAAAGCAGTTACTATAAAACGATCACCGTCATTCCGCAACGAAAGGCTTTGTTTTTTGCTGGTTTTTCCGCAGGGGACAGGGGGTGCGGGGAACTATTCCGGGGGCTTGCGGTTGATGGCCGCGGCCATGCAGGCGGCGCCGAAGCCGTTGTCGATGTTGACCACGGCCAGGCCGGGCGAACAGCTGTTGAGCATGCCGAGCAGGGCACTGTACCCGCCGGCGCCGGTGCCGTAGCCGATGCTGGTCGGGACCGCGATCACCGGTGCGTGGGTCATGCCGGCGACCACGCTGGGCAGTGCGCCTTCCATGCCGGCGACAACGATGAGCACGGTGGCCTGCTGCAGGGTGCGGCTGTGGGCGAGGATCCTGTGCAAACCGGCCACCCCGGCGTCGTAGACTGTTTCGATGGGATGGCCGAAGCGCTCCAGGGAAAGCCGGGCTTCCTCGGCCACCGGCAGGTCGGAGGTTCCGGCAGTGACGATGACCACCGTGCCCCGGTTGCAGTCTTTGGGAATATACCGATCGTTGCCGGTCAGGATCCTGGCGCTTTCATGGTAGGTAAGGCCTTCCAGGCGGGCCGTGACGGCGGCGGCCTTGTCCGGCGCGACGCGGGTTGCAAGGACCACGCTTTTCTGCCGGAGGAGGGCGGTCAGGATTTCGATGAGCTGCCCGGCGGTTTTATTCTCGCCGAACACCGCTTCCGGCAGGCCGGTGCGCAGGTGCCGCTGGTGGTCCAGGCGCGCGGAAGTGAGGAGTTCGACGGGCAGATGCCGCATCTGCTGCACCGCCTCGTCGATGGATACGGTTTTTTTCTGTACCTGCCGGAGAAGGCTCCGGAGTTCCTGCTCATGCATGATATGCTCTCCCGATTTGCTGCGGCAGACATTACCATGGCCCGGCCTTGCGGTAAACAGTTGTCGAAGTTGAAGGGGCTTGACCTGTTTTCAGGCCTCCTGGCGCGGGAGGGTGTTGATGAACGTCGAGTCCCTGTTTGGATCGGAATCATAAGAAAGCAGGGCGCTGAAATTGTTTTCCCAGGGACGCAAAGTACATTTTGCACAGGTATCGCGTTTACGCTCTCCTTCGTATCTGGTACAGTGGCGCGGAAACTTGTAACCGCTATCGGAGAGAACCATGACCCAGGCAAATCTGCCGCCCTTCATTCAGGCCCTGCTCGACCCGGCCGCCTATCCGCATCCCGCCGGCGACGTCCGGCTGGTGCAGACCCATATTTCCCATGTTCTGCTGGCCGGGGACTTTGTCTATAAATTCAAGAAGCCGGTCGACTTCGGCTTTCTTGATTTTTCCACCCTGGACAAACGAAAATTCTGCTGCGAGCAGGAACTCCTCCTCAACCGGAGACTTTGTCCGGAGATCTATCTCGACCTGGTCACCGTCAACCACCAGGGGAAGACCTATGCTCTCAACGGGCCGGGCGAGGTCGTGGAGTATGGGGTCAAAATGGTGAGGATGCCCGAGGAGCGGATGATGGGCCGGGTCATTGCCGCCGGGGATTTGCGCCGGGAGCATCTGGACCGGCTGGTGGCGGTCCTGGTGCCTTTTTACGAGAAGGCCGAGCGCGGACCGGCCATTGAGCTGTTCGGCACTGCCGAGGCCGTGGCGGTCAACGTCCTGGAGAATTTTGCACAGACCAGGGGCTATGTGGACGGGGGTGTCCTGTCCGCGGCGCGGTTCGAGGCCATCTCCGCCTATGCTAAAGGGGTGCTGGCCCGGGAGGATCTGTTTGCCCGGCGGATCGCCCAGGGCCGGATCAGGGATTGCCACGGCGATCTCTACTCCGCCAACATCTGTCTGGCGGACCGGGTTTATATCTACGATTGCATCGAGTTCAATCAGCGGTTCCGCTACTGCGACGTGGCCAGCGATATCGCCTTCCTGGCCATGGATCTGGATTACCATCGTCTGCCGGAGCTGTCTGCCTATTTTGTCGAGCGTTTTGCCGCCGAATCGGGTGACCCGGGGCTGTACGAGCTGCTCCCCTTTTACAAGTGCTATCGGGCCTATGTCCGGGGCAAGATCGGCTTGTTCACCGCGGGGGACCCGGCGGTGGACGAGGGGACGCGCGCCGCATGCCTGGAGGGCGCGGCCAGGTATTTTGAGCTTGCGCACGGTTATGCGGCCGGGTAAGGGGATGGCGAGGATTCTGGTCTTTTTCGGCCTGATCGCCTCGGGCAAGTCCACCCTGGCGGAGGCCTTTGCCCGTCGACAGGGGATGGCCTATTGCAACACCGACCGGGTGCGCAAGGAGCTGGCCGGACTGGCGACGGCAGAACCGAGCCCGGCCAACTTCGGGCAGGGGATCTACACCAGCGAGTTTTCGCGCCGGACCTATCAGGCAATGCTGGACCGGGCCGCCGCCGATATCCGGGCCGGCGCCGCCGGCGTAGTCCTGGACGGCTCCTATCACAGCCGGGCGGAGCGCGACCGGGTCAGGGGAGTGGCCTCTCAGCTTGGCGCGGCCTGCACCTTTATCCTCTGCCAGTGCGGCGAAGACGAGGTGAAGCGGCGGCTGGCCGAGCGGGCCCGCGACCCGCTCGCGGTTTCCGACGGCCGTTGGGAGATCTATCTGACCCAGCGGGAACGGTTTGAAACGCCGCTAGAGGTGCCGCCTGCTGATCTGATCGTCATGGATACCGAGGCGCCGGTGGCTGAACTGCTGGCGGAGCTGAACCGGCGGTTGGGAGAATTTGAAGCTGATGAGCCTCTTTCAAAATGACCATCTGCTCCGATCGGTTAAAAATATTCTGGGCGGCGTCTTCCTTGTGAAATCGTCCTCAACGGAGCGCTGCTCCGCTTCCGGGCGATTTCACAACTCATCCTTGCCCAGAATATTTTTCTCTCGATC
>QZJD01000076.1 GCA_003604995.1 Desulfobulbus sp.
AGGCGCTCAGATTGGGGTCAGATTTGGCCGGGCCGATTGAACAAAACCGCAGGCGTAGCAGGGCTACGTCGAGGATTTTGTGATTGAGGCCCGGTCAAAGACGGTCGAAGATGGGATGCATAATGTTAGAGTTATTTATTTACAGGCCCTTAGTCGTTGCCGTCGGCCGACGGGATAAAAACCTCGTTTACAGAAGAGCTCGGACAAGGAAATAAGGAAACAGGGGTACCCCTCACTCCATCCCGGCATACGGACACCTTGCAAAAGGATTGAGCGCTATCTGCCGGACGGCATGGTGGTGCTCTCCACCAGGTCGCCGACCGCCACCCGCTTGAAATCGCTGATCTTCAGCCCGACCTGCTGTCCCGGCGTGGCCTTGGTGACCGGTGTTTCCTCGATCCGCAGGGATTCAATCCTGCCCGCGTAGACCGGGCCCATGGCGGTGATGATCCGAAAGGGACGGCCCACCCGCAGTTCGCCGGCCAGCACTTCGAGGCCGAGAATGATCCCCTTGCGGGAGCTTTTGAACAGCCTGATCACCCTGGCCGTGCCCAGCACCTCCTCCTCCGTTTCTGAAGGCAGCAGGCGCGCCGCGATTGCCTTGACTTCCTCCAGCAACCGGTAGATGACCGAATAGAGGCGCACGTCCACCCCGCGCTCCGCCGCCGGCTGCTCCAGCCGGTGCGGGAGCTGGACATTGAAGCCGACGATGAGCCGGCTGCCGGTCTCCGCCTGCATGATATCCGCTTTGTTGATGTCGCCGATGCCCGCCTGGATAATCCGGATTTCCACGCCCCGGGGCGCAAGATCGGGGATGGCGGCGGCGACCGCCTCAAGGCTGCCGGAGGAATCGCACTTGACGACCAGTTCCAGGATTTTCGGCTGGTTCGGGAGGGCGCGGTGATCCGCCCGCTCGCCGGAGGCCGCCGCGGCGGTCCCGGCCTGTTTCCCGTGGTGATGTTCTTTTCGGTGGGGCATTCCGAACCTCGCGCGGGCAAGCATCTCGATGACCTGTTCCCCGGCGGGTGCGCATGGCGAATTCGGCCGGAACGATTCCCGGCGGGAATGCAGGCATGATAATAGCTATTTAACCCGACCCGCCGACAAAGGTCCAGAAATTGATTCCTGCCAGACGGTTCGGGCGCGAACCCGATAAAAAGGAAAAAAGAAAGGGCAACATCCCTTCAAAAAGGGTAATCATGCGGGTACAATCGAACCGTGGTCCGCCGCCCTCAGGATAATCGAACGGTCAACAGCATATGTCCGATGAAACCTCCATGACCTCGTCAACGTTCCGACTCAGCCTCGACATCTTTTCGTACCCTACCGCGCTCAGCGTTTTACTGGCGCTGCTTGCCCTGGCCGGCTGCTCCAACGGCCCGCCCGACTACTTCCAGGGCTATGTGGAGGGGGAATATCTCTACGTCTCCTCTCCCCTGGCCGGCAATCTGGAAGGCCTCGCGGTGAGCAGGGGTGGACAGGTGGAAGCCGGGCAGCCGCTCTTTGATCTGGAGCGGGAACATGAGCGGGCCGCGGCGGCCGAGGCCGAACAGAACCTGCGCCAGGCAGAGAACCGGCTGGCCGACCTGGAGAAGGGACAACGGCCTTCCGAGATCGCCGCCCTGGAGGCGAAGCTGGCCCAGGCCCGGATCGCCTTCGAGCTGGCGCAAAAGGAATACGCGCGCCGCGACGCCCTGCTCAAGCAGAACGCCATTGCCCAGGAACAGCTGGACCGAAGCCGGACGGAAAAGGAGCGCGGCGAGGCGCAGATCCGCCAGCTGGCGGCGGAACTCGAAACCGCCCGCCTCGGCGCCCGCCCCGATCAGGTCGCAGCGGCCCGGGCCGCGGTGGCGGCCGCGCAGGAAAGAGTCGCCCAGGCAAAGTGGGCCCTGGCGCAGAAACAGCCGGTCGCCCCCCAGGACGGCCTGGTCTTTGACACCTACTATGTCCCGGGCGAATTCGTCCCGGCCGCCCGGCCGGTGGTGAGCATCCTGCCGCCGGGCAATGTCCTGGTCCGCTTCTTCGTACCCGAAGAGGCGGTCGCCGCCCTGGCCCCGGGCAGCAAGGTCTCCGTCCGCATGGACGGCAGCGACCGGGCCTACCCGGCCGCCATCTCCTACATCTCGCCCCAGGCCGAGTACACCCCGCCGGTGATCTACAGCCGGGAAACCCGCGCCAAGCTGGTCTATCTGATTGAGGCCCGGCCGGCCGCCGCGGACGCCCCGGCCCTGCATCCGGGCCAACCGGTGGAAGTGCGCGTGGAGTAAGGAAATGGCCGCCCCCGCCCCGGTCATCCAGGTCGAGGACCTGACCAAGTCCTTTGCCGGCAAGGTGGTGGTCAACAAGCTTTCCCTGCGGATCAGGGCCGGGGAAATCTACGGCTTCCTGGGTCCGAACGGCAGCGGCAAGACCACCTTCATCCGCATGCTCTGCGGCCTGCTCCGTCCCGATTCCGGCAAGGGCGTCTGCCTGGGCTACGACATCCTGCGCCAGTCCCGGCAGATCAAGCCGCTGGTCGGCTACATGGCTCAGCGCTTCAGCCTGTACGAGGACTTAAGCGTCCGGGAAAACCTCAATTTCATGGCCAGGATCTACGGCATTGACCATATCCGGGCCACGGTGGCCGAGACCATCGAACGGATGAATCTCAGCCGCTACGCCGACCAGCTGGCCGGGACCCTGTCCGGCGGCTGGAAGCAGCGGCTGGCGCTTGCCGCCTGCCTCCTGCACAAGCCCCGCCTGCTTTTGCTCGACGAACCCACCGCCGGAGTGGACCCCAAGGCCCGCCGCGACTTCTGGGACGACATCTACGGCCTGGCCCGGGAAGGGGTGACCTCCCTGATCAGCACCCACTACATGGACGAGGCCGAGCGCTGCCACCGGCTGGCCTACCTCTCCTACGGCAACCTGCTGGCCGCCGGCACCGCCGAGGAGGTGGTGGCCTCCTCCGGCCTGACCACCTGGGCGGTGTCCGGCCGCCAGGTGCACCTGCTCGTCCCCCGGTTAAAAGAACTGCCCGGCGTGGAGCAGGTGGTACCCTTCGGCAATACCCTCCATGTAAGCGGCCACGACGGGGAACTGCTGGCGGCGAGCCTGCGCCCCCTCCAGGACGGCGTCCATCGCTGGCAGCAGGTGGAAGTCAACCTGGAAGAGGTCTTTATCAGCCTCATGCAGCAGAGCGGAGGCCACTGATGGGCATCTCCTCTTTTTTCTCCTGCGGTCGTTTCTGCGCGATTATTGTCAAGGAATTCGTGCAGATGCGCCGGGACCGGGTCACCTTTGCGATGATGATCGGCATCCCGATCATGCAGATGATCATCTTCGGCTTTGCGATCAACTCCGATCCCAAGCACCTGCCCACCGTGGTCCTGGCCGCCGACCACAGCCCCTTCAGTCGCAGCCTGGTCGCCGCCCTGCAGAACAGTGAGTATTTTCGATTGCTCGCGACGGTGGCCACCGAAGAGGAAGCCCGGCAACTGGTTGACTTGGGCCGGGTCCAGTTCGTTCTCCAGATTCCGGCCAAGTTCGGCCGCTCCCTGGTCCGGGGCGAGCAGCCTGCTCTGCTGCTCACCGCCGACGCCACCGACCCGGCGGCCACCTCCAATGCCCTGGCCGCCTTCCGGGTGATCGCTGAACGGGCACTGGCCCGCGACCTGCGCGGCCCCCTTCTGCATCTCCGTTCCGGTCCGCCGCCCGTCAACGTGATCGTCCATCCCCGCTTCAACCCCGAGGCGATCACCCAGTACAACATCGTGCCGGGCCTGATGGGGGTGGTGCTGACCATGACCCTGGTGATCATCACCGCCCTGGCCATCACCCGGGAGAGGGAGCGCGGCACCATGGAAAACCTGCTCTCTACCCCGGTGCGGCCCCTGGAGGTGATGATCGGCAAGATCATTCCCTACATCATCGTCGGCTACATCCAGATGGGGGTGATCCTCCTGGCCGCCCGCTTCCTGTTCCAGGTGCCCTTCACCGGCAACATTTTCCTGCTCCTCGCGGTCTCTCTTTTCTTCATCGCCGCGAACCTGGGGGTGGGGCTCACCTTCTCGACGCTGGCCCGCAACCAGCTGCAGGCGGTGCAGATGGCCTTTTTCTTCTTCCTGCCCTCGATCCTGCTCTCCGGCTTCATGTTCCCCTTCCGGGGCATGCCGGTCTGGGCGCAGACGATCGGCAGCGTCCTTCCCCTTACCCACTACCTTCGGGTCGTCCGGGGGATCATCCTCAAGGGCAATACCCCGGACCAGATTCTCACCCACCTCTGGCCCATCGCCGTCTTTCTCCTGGTGGCCCTGACCATCGGCCTGAAACGCTACCGCAGCACCCTTGATTAAATCCCCGCCAGTGCCCACATTGTAGGACAGGAGGCAACGGGATCGCATTACGAACTGACGTCGGAAACAAATCGGGGTCGGAGTCGGTATCGGTATCGGGGTCGAAAGAGAGCGGGCAGCTTGGATGGAGCTGCGCAATGCGGAGCTGGCGCGAAAAACATCCCCCGGATTTCACTTCGTTGCATCCGGGCTACTGGCTGAAACGCTACCGCAGCACCCTTGATTAAATCCCCACCAGTACCCACATTGTAGGACAGGAGGCAACGGGATCGCTACGGAGGGAAGAGAATGCCTTTTCAGCAGCTGCCGGACAACCGGGGAATGATCTATCTTCCCGAATGCAAGGAAAAAGACAAAAAGCATCCCTGCCGGGACTGTTTTTCCTGCCAGTGGTGCGGGGATGAGCGGTGCCGGGCCTGCCGCCGGGAAAACCGCTGCGCAAGGCAAGGGAACAGACAAGAAAGGGGTCTGGCGACAGATAAGAAGTGATCAAAATCGGGGTCGGGGTAGGTATCGTGTTGAATTGACTTGGCGGTCAGCCTCGTCTCATTATATCTCGAAAAGGTCGCAGCCCGGATGGAACAAAGCCGAATTCGACGAATTGTCAGCGGTTCGCCGAAGTGCGCTGGACATCCTCCCGGGATACGTTGCTGACGAAAAGCAGGGACGCAGCAAAGACCAGGGTCGACACAAGCCAGATGGCGGCACCCAGCCCGACCAGCGGGAGAAACGACCTCCCCAGACCTTCGCTCAGGAGGCTCAAGGAGGTCAATTCCTCAATGCCGACGAGACAGAAAAAGAAAAGAACAAAACCAACGACCGGAACGACAACCAGAGAGGAATAGCGCCACAGTGCACCTGATTTTGCCAGCACGCCGCGTTTCACCCGTCTATGGAATGCAACAAAGGCGAAAACAGGTAAAATAACCATCACCAGTTCATAAAACGGAACCGCCCATTCGATTCCATGCCAATACATGCGCCGCGCCCTGCTTGAAAGCCTGCCCTAATCAAAAATTTCCACGTCGCCGTGTTTGCACTCGGAACAGCGCAGCATGGGATCCAACTTCTCAAAGGCCGCCCGCCACTCTTCCCGGTCGATCTGCTCCTGAAAATCCTTCTGGCACTCGTCGCAGAGCCAGCGGTCGCCCTTGGGCGTCACCCACAGTTTCATCCTGTTCACCTCTCTTGTTGAAGAAATTCGCGTCCGTAGCAGCGTCTTTTTCCCGGGCAGAATACCCGGCGAAATAGAATCGTGCAAGGGCTGACAGATGTGGTAATATCCTGCCGATTACCTTATCTGTTTCTCGGGACGGGCCGGGATTGATGGCATGTTTTCGATGCCGATTCCGATCCCGACCCCGACGGCTATTTTTTTTCATTTGGTGACAAGGCGAAGCGATGAGCAACACACCCCTGGCGACCCTGCGCAACATCTTCGGCTACGAGTCTTTTCGGCCGCAGCAGCAGGAAATAATCCAGGGGCTGATCCGGGGCGAGGACGCCTTTGTCCTCATGCCCACCGGCGGCGGCAAATCGTTCTGCTACCAGATTCCGGCCCTGCACCGGCCCGGCGTCGGGATAGTGGTCTCGCCGCTTATCTCCCTGATGAAGGACCAGGTGGATGCGCTCACCGCCTGCGGAGTGCGGGCGGCGTACTACAATTCGTCGCTCAAGGGTTCCGAGGCCAAGCAGGTGCTGGCCCGGCTGCACGGCGGCGAACTGGACCTGCTCTATGTGGCGCCCGAGCGGTTGATGCACGATGATTTTATTGAGCGGTTGCGCGGTATTCCGCTGGCCCTGTTCGCCATCGACGAGGCCCACTGCATCTCCCAGTGGGGTCATGACTTCCGACCGGAATACTGCCAGCTCGGCCGCCTGCGCCAGCTCTTTCCGGAAATCCCGATCATTGCCCTCACCGCCACCGCCGAACCGCATACCCGGCGGGACATTCTGGAGCGGCTGCACCTGCAGGACGCGAAATGCTATCTGTCAAGCTTTGACCGGCCGAACATCCGCTACACCGTTCTGGAAAAACAGAAACCCTTTGCCCAGCTCACCTCGTTTCTGGAAGGACGCAGCAGCGAGGCAGGGATCGTCTACTGCCTGAGCCGGAAAAAAGTGGAAAAGGTGGCGGCGCAACTGACCGAGGAAGGCTTTATAGCGGCCGCCTACCATGCCGGGCTCCCGCCCACCCGGCGCCAGGAGGTGCAGGATCGGTTCCTGCGCGACGATATCCGGATCATCGTGGCCACCGTGGCCTTCGGCATGGGTATCGACAAGTCCAACATCCGTTTCGTGGTCCACTACGATCTGCCGAAAAACATCGAAGGCTACTATCAGGAGACCGGCCGCGCCGGCCGCGACGGCTTGGCGGCGGAGGCCCTGCTCCTGTTCTCCTTTGGTGATGTGGCCCTGGCCCGCGGCCTGATCGAGCAGTCGAACAACCTGGAGCAAAAACGCATCGAGCAGCACAAGCTGAACGCCATGATCGGCTTTGCCGAGGCCCTGGGCTGCCGGCGCCGGATCCTGCTCGGTTATTTCGGGGAAAACATGGCCGAGGACTGCGGTAACTGCGACATCTGCCTGAACCCGCCGGAACTGCTCGACGTGACCGAAGACGCCCGCAAGGCCCTCTCCTGCGTGTACCGGGTGGGACAGCGCTTCGGCATGGGGCATGTCATCGATGTCCTGCGCGGCTCGAAAAGCGAACGGTTGCTGCGGCTCCGCCACGACCAGCTGTCCACCTACAGCATCGGCGCGGACCGGTCCCAGCAATACTGGGGCAGCCTGCTCCGTCATCTGGTGCATCGGGGCTTTCTCCAGCAGGATGTGAGCAGCTATTCGGTACTCAAGCTGAACGATGCCGCCTGGCCCCTGCTCCGGGGCGAGCAACAGCTGAGCATGGCCAGACCCAGGGTGCGGACCGCGCCGCAGGCAAAGGGGTCACGGCGCAAGGCAGGCAGCCTGGAATATGACCAGGACCTTTTCGACGAATTGCGCGCCCTGCGCAAACAACTGGCCGACGCTGCCGGAGTGCCGCCTTTTGTCATCTTCGCCGACGCCACCCTGGCCGAAATGGCCGCGAACCTGCCGGCAAACACCATGGCCCTGATGCGCGTGCACGGGGTCGGCATGCACAAACTGGAACGGTACGGCGCTGATTTTCTGGAGGTAATCCGCCGATTCCGGAACACCGGGTAGAAGACGCAGTTCTTGCACCCGTCCCCCTGCGGAAACATTCCGGTATTGCGTTGGTCCCATTTCCCTCGGCCCTTGACGATTGCCTCACCCTGTGAGAACATAGCATATGCGCGAGTCATCTCCCTCACCGGCAACTAAATGTTTTTTCAACAAATTCCAGCGACGCCGCATCTTTTCCGTCCGTTTCCTCCTCGCCCTGCTGGTGCTCCTGGCCTGCGCGCCCTGGCCGTCCTCCGCGCCTGCCCTGGAAAACGCCCCCCTGATCGTCCGGGTCGGCTATTACGAAAACCCGCCTAAACTCTTTCAGGGGGCGCAGGGGCAACCGCGGGGTCTTTTTCCTGAAATAGTCGAGGACATCGCCCGGCGGGAAAACTGGCGGTTGCAGTGGGTTCCCGGCACCTGGGAGGAAGGACTGGCCCGGCTGGAAAAGGGCGAGATCGATCTGATGCCCGATGTGGCCTACTCGCTGGAACGGGCGGAAAAATACGAATTCTCCAACGAGCCGGTCTTTGTCAACTGGGGGGTCCTCTACGCCAAAAGCGGTCTGCGCATCGATTCCATTCTGGACCTCGAAGGACGGAAAGTGGCGATCATGCGCGGCAGCATCCATACGGAGGGTGCGGAAGGCATCAGAAAACAGGTTGCCGAATTTCGCGTTTCCTGCGAGTTCCTTGAATTCGACGACTACAATGAGGTGTTTCTCGCGCTGCAGAACGGCCTGGCGGATGTCGGCGTGGTGAACCGCCTGTTCGGGCAGACCGCCCAGAAGCTGTACGATGTTGTTCCGACCTCGGTGGTCTTTGATCCGCGCCACCTGAAATTCGCCTTTCCGCGGCACGGAGAAAAAACCGCCCTGCTCAAGAAACACATCGACCGCCATCTGCACGATTCCCGCATCAATCCGCAATCCGGAATTGGCCGGATCCTGCTGGGCTACCTCCATGACCGGCCGGTGGCCCCCATACCTCCCGGAGAAAAAATTTACCTCACCCCCGAAGAGCAGGCATGGATCGCGGCCCATCCGCTCATCCGGGTCGGCATTGATCCGGAATTCGCCCCCTTCGAGTTTATTGACGAGAACGGCCGGTTCAGCGGTTTCTCCTCGGATTATCTCCGAATACTGAACGAACGGCTGGGATTGAACATGGTGCCGGTAGAGGGTCACGCCTGGCGGGAGGTGATGACCCTGGCCGAACAGGGGGAGATCGACGTCCTGCCCGCCATCGGCTTTACCGCCGAGCGTACCCGTTTTCTGAACTACACCGTCCCTTACGCGGGCTTTTACCGGATGATCTTCTGCCGCGCCGACCTCCCGTTCGTCTCCGGCCCGGCCGATCTCCACAAATTCAGGGTGGCGGTCCAGGCCAACTCCTCCCATGCCGGCTGGCTGCACGAGAACACCACCCTCACCCCCCAGCTCTACGATTCCCTGGAGCAGACGATCATGGCCGTCGTCCGGGGAAAGGCCGATGTCTTTGTCGGCAACCTGGCCACCTCCACCCATGCCATCCGGCAACTGCACGTCACCGATATCCGCGCCGCGGCCCCGGTCTCTCCCGAGCGCCAGCTCCTGCACATGGGGGTCCGGAAAGACTGGCCCGAACTGGTCTCCATTCTGAACAAAGGACTGGCCTCCATCACCCCCACCGAAGTCAGAACGATCGAAAACCGCTGGCTGGCCGCCGGCTATACGGTGGGGGTCGCCCCCCGAACCGTCTGGCTGCGCATCGGCCTGACCGCCGCCCTGGCCCTGCTGGTCGTCGTCTTTTTCTGGTACGGCAACAGGCGGCTGCGCCGGGAGATCTCCCTGCGCGTCGCGGCGGAACGGGAACTGCGAACAGCTCACGAGGAAATGGCGCAGCGGGTTGAAGAGCGGACCCGCGAACTGGCCGAAGCCAACATTTCGCTCAAACAGGAGATGGAGGAAAAAGAGCGACTGCAGACCCGGCTGATCAGGGCGGAAAAGATGCAGGCCATGGGACTCATGGCCGGCGGTGTCGCGCACGATCTCAACAACATCCTGGCCGGAATCGTCAGCTATCCCGACCTCCTCCTCCTGGAACTGCCCCGGGAAAGCCCCCTGCGGCGGCCCATGGAGGTAATCAGGGATGCCGGCAGGCGGGCGGCGGACGTGGTCGCCGACCTGCTCACCGTGGCGCGCGGCGTGGCAACGGAAAAACACCCGACCGATCTGAACGGCCTGATCAACGAATTTCTCACCTCGCCGGAATGGCTGGTGCTCCGCGATCGGCATCCGGGGGTGAGCTGCGCGACCGAGCTGGCGCCGGATCTGCGCCCCATAGCCTGTTCCACCATCCACCTCAGAAAATGCCTGCTGAACCTCCTAAGCAACGCCCTGGAGGCGATGGATGACCACGGCAGGCTGAGCATCGCCACCGCAAATATCTCTTTGCCCGGCGCCGATCCGCTCAACGGCGAAATCCAGGCCTGGGTGAGCCTGCGCATCGGCGACACGGGTCCGGGCATTGCTGAGGCCGACTTGCAGCATATTTTCGAACCCTTTTATTCGAAAAAAGTGATGGGGCGCAGCGGCACCGGCCTCGGCCTGGCCGTGGTGTGGAACACGGTGCAGGACCACCGCGGCACCATCGAGGTCAACAGTTCGGCAGCGGGCACCGTCTTTACCCTGAACTTCCCCGCCCTCGAAGGTCCCCTGCCCGAGACCGCTCAGGATGCACAACCGCTCGATCTCCAGGGTAACGGCGAAACGGTTCTAGTGGTGGATGACGAGGAACATCAGCGGGAGGTAACCCGGAGTATGCTTGCCCGGATGGATTATCAGGTCGCCTGCGCCTCTTCCGGCGAAGAGGCCCTGGAATATCTGCGTGATCACCAGATCGACCTGGTGCTGCTGGACATGCTTATGCCCCCCGGCATGAACGGACTGGCGACCTATCGGGAAATGCTGCGCATCCGGCCTGACCAGAAAGCGATCATCGTCAGCGGCTTTTCCCGGAACGGCGACGTGGCCGCGGCGCAGAAACTCGGGGCCGGCCAGTATATCAAAAAGCCTTTTACCTATATCCAGCTCGGCATGGCAATCCAAAAAGCCCTTTGCCACGGCTGAAACCGTCCCTGTCCATCCACGATGCTCCTCATTCACCCTCCCGTCGCCAAACCCTGCGAACCGCCGGCCGGCATTGCCCGCCTGGCGGGAGCTCTGCGCGGAGCCGGTTTTTCCTGCACCCTCCTGGACGCAAACCTGGAAGGACAATTGTTTCTTCTCGCCTCCCGGCCCAAGGCGACAGACACCTGGAGCCGGCGCGCCGACCGCGCCGCGGCCGCCAACCTTGCCGAACTGCGCGGGCCGGAACTCTATTCGGCACCGGACCGCTACCGACGGGCGGTGGCCGACCTGAACAGGGTGCTGGAGATGGCCGGCCGGACGCACAACCTCTCGCTCAGCATGGCCAACTACCAGGATCCCGCCTACTCCCCCCTCAAAAGCGAAGACCTGCTGCGAGCGGCGGCAGACTTCAGGGAAAACATTTTCTTTCCCTATTTTGCCGGGCGGCTGCCCCAACTGCTCGGCGATTCCCGGCATGCCACCGTCGGCATCTCGCTCAACTACCTGAGCCAGACCCTCCCTTCCTTTGCCCTCGCCGGCTATCTCCGGCACTCCTTTCCGGGAATCAGGCTGGTCATGGGCGGCGGGCTGGTCACTTCCTGGTTGCGCAATCCCGACTGGTCAGACCCCTTTGCCGGCCTGATCGACCTCCTGGTCGCCGGGCCGGGCGAAGACGAACTCCTGCGCCTCGCCGGGGGGGCGAACCTTCCCCGGAAAGCACCACCCGACTACAGCGGCCTGCCCCTGACCGAGTATCTGGCGCCGGGGCTCATCCTCCCCTACGCGGCCTCGTCGGGCTGCTACTGGCACCGCTGCCTGTTCTGCCCGGAAAAGGCGGAAGGGAATCCCTACCGGCCCCTCCCGCCGGACCAGGTGCTGGACGATCTCGCCGGGCTCATCCGGGCGGCCACTCCCGTCCTGCTCCATTTTCTGGACAATGCAATCAGTCCGGCCCTGCTGGCCGCTCTGGCGGCGCGGCCGCCGGACGTGCCGTGGTACGGCTTCGCCCGCATCGACCACAACCTGGCCGACCCGGCCTTTTGCCGGGATCTGCGCCGGGCGGGCTGCGTGATGCTCAAGCTGGGTCTGGAATCGGGGAGTGAAAAGGTACTGGCGGCAATGGACAAGGGAATCGACCTCTCCCTGGTGGAGCGGGCGCTCACCGCCCTGCATGCGGCCGGAATCAGGACCTATGTCTATCTGCTTTTCGGCACGCCGGCCGAATCGCCGACCGAGGCCCGGGAAACCCTGGCCTTTACCGTACGCCATGCCCGGGCGATCTCCTGGCTGAACCTGGCGGTGTTCAACATGCCCCTCGGCAGCCCGGAGGCGGACATGCTGCAACTCGACAGGTTTTCCGAGGGCGATCTTTCCCTGTACACGGACTTTGTGCATCCGAGGGGCTGGGACCGCAAGGCCATCCGCCGCTTTCTCGATCAGGAATTCAAGAGACAGCCTGCGATTGCGGCGATCCTCCGCCGGGACCCGCCCCTGTTCACCTCAAACCATGCTCCTTTTTTCTGTGGAACCGCCTCGGTTACAGAGTGATGGTCTCCCAGACGACCTGGTTGCGGCCGTACTGCTTGGCCCGGTAGAGGCGGCGGTCGGCGGCGGTGATCAGGTTTTCCGCGGTAAGCTCGCTCAGTTCGCTGGCCGCGGCCACCCCGATGGAGACGGTGAGGGGCATGGGCTGACCGGCAAAGGTAAAGGGAGTGACCTCAATTCGCCGCCGGATGCGCTCGGCGAATTCCCGCCCCTCAAGGATATCCCCCACCGCCAGGCCGTAAAACTCCTCGCCGCCGTAGCGACCGATCTCGTCGGCCCGGCGCTTCACGTCACTCAGCACCTGGGCCAGGGTGGTCAACACGTAATCACCGGCCAGATGGCCGAAATTGTCGTTCACCGCCTTGAAGTGGTCGAGATCCAGCATCAGAAAGACGAAATCGCTGATATGGTTGCGCTCGTATTCGGCAATCTTGACCTCCAGGCTGTGCTGCATGATCAGCCTGTTGGGCAGCCCGGTCAGATGATCAAAGTAGCCGATCTGCTCCAGCAGATCCCTTTGTCCCATCTCATTGGTGATGTCGGTGAGAAATCCGTAGGAGACCGAAATCCCGTCCGCGCCGAAGGTTTCCACCCTGGCCCGATCCTTGAACCAGAGCGCGACGACCTCCGGGCCGGGCGCGATTTTGTAGACCGCTTCCACGCTGCCGCGCTGCGACACCTCCGCCCGGAGGCCCCGCCTGCTGTTCGACAGCTCCTTCCCGCTGCGGGCAATCTCCAGGATCCCGGCCTCCACCTCGTTCCGATGAAAAAGGCGATGCTCCACCACTGCCTCGCGGAACAATTCGGCCAGCTGTTCGGTGCCGCAGTGAAAGAGGCGGGTGAATTCACGGCCGGCGAACTCGTACCACATACGGGAACCGTCATGCAGCCATGCGGAAATATACGGGATGCCGGGCACGCCGGTTTGATCAAAAGCGCTGAAGGCGGCGATCAGCCCCGCCACCCGTTCCTTGAGCGGGGAACGATAGGGTCCGTGCAGAATCCGGCCCCCATAACTGGTCAGACCGTATTTTTTCCCGTTGCTCATTGCGATTCCTTGCCTTGCGGGGGATCCAGTCCCAGCGGGGTCAGCACTTCTTCCGCAAACCGTCGCATCACCTCCTCGTCCGTCACCTCGCCGATTTGGCCGGCAATGGTCCGGATCGTTGCCGCCAGGACGAGGTTCCGGTCCCGGCAGGCACGGCGGGCCCGCTCGATCCCCTGCCAGTCGCGGTCCTGGAGGAACCGGGCAAAGGCCGGCGCGATCTCCGGAAAAAGCTCCCGGCGCAGACCGGCCAGCAATCCGGTATACAGGCCGAGGGAGGCGTCGCGTTCCGCCCGGATGATGAAGCCGAGCATGCCGTCAGGGTGGGTGTCGGCCAGCACGTCCTTGACCGCCCGCGCCACGAACTCGACGATCGAATCCGGAAAGACGGCGATGATCCTGCGCAGGGTGTCGCTGTCCAGCTCCTCCTGGAGCATCTCCCCCACCTCGTGATGGATGAAGATCGGGATCTCGGCGTCGACGATATGATCCAGGCGCTCCCGGAATCCTGCGTGATCGAGCCGGCCGTCCTTCAGGATGCCGTAGCGCCGGAGGGCATGGTGCAGGGAAAGCCGGGAAGAGGAGCGGATCTCCTGGATGTGGTCCCAGAAAAAATAGCGCAGGGGCTCCCGCCGAATCAGGATCGTGCCGTCCTGGAGCATGGCAAAGGGGCTGGCCAGCTCCGTGGCCAGTTCACGTCCGAGGACGACCACCGGGCAGCCCGCCACCTCTTCCTCCCTGATTTTTTCCGCGAGAAAAAAAATGGACTTGAGCGAACGCCCGTAGCCGGCCCCATAGAGAAGGGTGGGTTCGGCGAGCAGGCCGTTGACCGCTTCCGGGTCATGGGGATCGGCCTCTCCCCCCTCCACGACCAGGGGGCGGTAGGGCTCGTCGACAATGGTTTCCCAGAAATTCTCCTTGGCCTCGATCCAGCCGAGAAGGTCGGGAGGGGCCGGCTCCTGCCACGGCTCGACGCCGTGCTCCCATTTGTAGAGATTGCGGAGCCTGAGCACCAGGTTGCAGATCGAATAGATGCCATGGTCCCTGGCGTCGGAAATGTCGCAATTATGCCGGATTGTCGCAAGAACCGTTTCGTTCATGACCGGTCCGTTCAGGTGCGGGAAAATGGTTCCCTGGGTATCTGGGCCTCGTTTTTTTCAGTGTAGCCTATTTTCCGACAAAGAGCCAAGGCCCTTTGTTAGTCGCCCTATCTTGCCGATTTCTTTTAGTCGCGGGATATGGTATTTTTCTTCATGCCGACTCGACTGCTCATCTTCTGCCTTGCCCTGCTGCTTCTGCTGCCCGGCTGCGAGGAAACCAATGTCTTTCTGGCCACCGAGGCCGGGCTGGACGCGGTGACCGCCGTCACCCTCTCCGACGAGGCGGTCCGGGAACTGGCCCGCCAGTCCGCCGCCTATGCGGACAGCGAGCATGTCCTCGCCCCCCCTGACAACCCCTATGCGCAGCGTTTGCGGCGTCTGGTGGGCGACCACCTCCGGGAAGACGGGCTGAGCTTCAACTACGGCGTCTACCTGGCCGACGAGGTCAATGCCTTTGCCATGGCCGACGGCACCATCCGCCTGTACAGCGGGCTCATGGACATGCTCAGCGACGGCGAGCTGCGCTTTGTCATCGGCCACGAGATGGGCCACGTGGTCAAGGAGCACATCCGCCACAAGATCAGGCTGACCTATGCCGCCAGCGCCCTGCGCAAAGGCCTGGCCTCCCAGAACAACGCCCTGGGGGACCTGGCCCGCTCCCAGCTGGGCGGCTTTGTCGAACTGCTGACCAACGCCCAGTTTTCGCAGCTGGAGGAAAAAGTGGCCGACGACTACGGCCTGGCCTTTCTCCGGCAAAAGGAATATGAGCCCGCCGATGCGGTAACCGCCCTGCGCAAGCTAGCCACCCTAGGCAGCGGCCACACCTTTCTCTCCACCCACCCGGACCCGGCAAAACGGGCCAAGCGGCTGGAGTTGCAACTCCAGGGCAAGGCGGTACCAGTGGAAGAGACAGGGAAAAACCTGCTGGACCGCCTCCGTTCCTTTGCCGGCACGCTGCTTTCCCTATTGCTTACCTGGCTGCACGCGGCCTTCTCCTGGTTCGATGCCAACGGCTAACCGATTAACCGGAAATCCATGCCCGGAAAAACTCCTTTATCATCACGCAACGCCATGCCCCCGAAAAAAAGAAAAAATCAGGCCGTCCGGGACCTGTTCATCGTCGGCGACTTCATCCGGTACTTTCTCTGGCTCTTTATCCCTTTTGCCCTGATCGGCCTGCTCTACGGCATTCTCAACAGCTGCTATTTCATGTGCCCCCTGATCAACCCCATGATTTACGCGGGCGGCATCGCCAGCATCATCATTATCATCAAGCATGACCTCAACGACCTGCTGGCCTTGATCGGCCATGCCAGGGAGCGGCAGCTGGCCCTGCACATCAAGCATTCATCGGCCATCCAGCAGATCAGCGTGGAAATGAGCGCCCGGGACTATGACGGCGCCCTCAAGACGGTGAGCAGACTGCTCAAAGAAGAACCCGATTACCCCAATGCCCTCAACCTCAAGGGCCAGATCCTCCTGGACGGATTCCGTGAATACGAGCAGGCGCGGGCTTGCTTTGCGCGGGTGATGAAGCTGAGCAAACCGGACAGCGACGACTACAGATTGGCCGAGGCCCTCAAGGCCGCAACCTTCCCGGACGAATAATCCCCCGGCCGGGGCGGAGGAATCTGCCGCACCATGACCAGCCGACACCGGATCATTTACCGCAGCGCGCCGCCCCGCGGGATCACCGTCGCCGATGACGGCTACCGCCGCAGCCTCTATCTGGACGGCGACAGCATGCAAAGCTGCATGCTGCTCAATGACCCCGAAATGCTGGTCATGGAATACAGCCAGGCGATGATGTGCGCGCTCTTCTTCCAGCCCCGCCCGGCCCGGGTGCTGCTCGTTGGGCTGGGCGGCGGCTCCCTGGTTAAATTTCTGCTTGCCGCCTGCCCGGAAGCTCACATCGAAGCGGTTGAAATCAACCCGGAAGTCGTCGAGGTGGCCCGCAACTATTTCCACCTGCCGGATGAGCAGCGGCTACTGATCACCCTGGCCCCCGGCGAGGAGGTTATTGCCCAAAGGCTTGCGGCGGGCGGCTCCTATGACCTGCTCCTCTTGGACGCCTTTGACGACAACGGACCCGCCCGGGCACTGCTCGCGGACCAAGCGCTGCGCCGATGCCGCCGACTGCTGACGCCGCACGGCGTTTTTGCGATGAACCTGTGGAACCGCCCCCGGGACAATTTTCCCGCGGTCCATGCCGAGCTGACCAGGATCTTCGACGGCAAAACCCTGAAACTGGCCCTCTCGGAAAACGACAGCAACGCCATAGTCTTCGGCTTCACCGAACCGGTGCAGACCAAAAAGCTGATGCAGTTCAAACCGGTCGCCGGCGCACTGGCCCGCCGCACCGGGGTCAACTTTGTCCGGCTGCTGCGCCAGTTGCACTGGCAGAACGGCTGACGGCCGGCAACCATCTTCTACGCCCCAGGCCTAGCACTGTTTCTGAGGGTTGTTACCATACATCTCAAGCTTGCGTTATTTGGCTATCTTGAGATGGCCGGAAAGAATATTTCCTTTTTTGACTTCCAAAATCCTGCAATGATATAATAACACGTGTAAAGCTACACTTATCGAGAAACAGGGCCGGAAAACTATGGTTTTCAGGAAGACATGTTTAAGTTTAAAATTATTTTTAAACAAAATAATGGAAGTGTTTATCACCATTTCATTACCAAAATACACCGAGGAGGACGTTATGAATACAGAGAGAATATCAACTAGGACAGGCAAATCCGGTTTCACCCTCCTAATGATACCTGGTATTGCTGGCCTGATATACACAGCCATCGCCTTACCAGCATTTGCCCAAAAAAACCTCAACAGTACCGCAGATGACTCTTCGGCAACTCACCCCCCTCAGGAAATTGTCACCATTGCCGACCTGCCCGAGTCTCCCGGTCCCGGATATCTCCCAACTATTAATGGCGAATGGATACCTGAAGATGCTGTTGTATCGGAACAATCGACTTCAACCATTTCTACGTTGACTGTCTCTCCAACCAGCTACCGCAGAATTTTTTACCTGACTAATCTGAATTATCCTACCAATCAGACATTGACAGCGTGCGGAGCCGGCTATCATATGGCCTCGCTCTGGGAAATTATAAATGTTACCAACCTCGTTTACGAATACGATAACCCTGCGGCTCATACCAGAGCTGACAGCGGCTACGGTCCCCCATCCGGTTGGTACGGGTGGGTGCGTACCGGATATGACAGCTCCGGCAGCAGCACAACCGGGAGCGGCAACTGTCTGAATTGGACCAGCATCGATGTTGCAAACTACGGGGTTTCTGTCAGG
>QZJD01000095.1 GCA_003604995.1 Desulfobulbus sp.
CTTGGTGGAGCTAAGCGGGATCGAACCGCTGACCTCTTGAATGCCATTCAAGCGCTCTCCCAGCTGAGCTATAGCCCCTTCGAAAACTGGGGATTCTGTTACCCTCTTTCCATCTGCCTGTCAAGCATAATCAGTGTTTTTTTTCATTGAGGACAGCGGTATGCGTTGCTATATTCCCGCAAAGCAGGTAATGTATTTTATTTAGCCCTGTCGTATCTCGTTGACCGGCGGCGCGCCCGTATCTGCAGATGCATTTGAATTTATTTTCCCCAAGGTGAATCGGAATGTTTTCTCCGTTTAATTTTTTGTTCGGCTGGATGTCCAACGATCTGGCCATTGACCTCGGTACCGCGAATACCGTCCTCTATGTCAAGGGAAAGGGAATCGTCCTCCGGGAACCCTCAGTGGTCGCGGTCCGGCAGGATCCCCGCGGAAACCGGGTCCTGGCCGTGGGCAGGGAGGCCAAGGAAATGCTCGGCAAGACCCCGGGCAACATCCTGGCCATCCGACCGATGAAGGACGGCGTTATTGCCGACTTCGAGGTGACCGAGGCCATGCTCCGCTATTTCATCAACAAGGTCCATAACCGGCGCACCCTGGTCCATCCCCGGATCATCATTTCCGTGCCCTCCGGTATCACCCAGGTGGAAAAGCGGGCGGTGCGGGAGTCCGCCGAGTCCGCCGGCGCCAGAGAAGTTTATCTGATCGAGGAGCCGATGGCCGCGGCCATCGGCGCTGATCTGCCCATCACCGAGCCCACCGCCAACATGATCATCGACATCGGCGGCGGAACCACCGAAGTGGCGGTCATCTCCCTGGCCGGCATCGTCTATGCCAAATCGGTACGGGTGGCCGGTGACAAGATGGACCAGGCCATCCTCCAGTACATCAAGCGCAAGCACAACCTGGCCATCGGCGAACGGACCGCGGAGACGATCAAGACCACCATCGGTAACGTCAAGCCGGAAGAACCCTACGAGACCATGGACATCAAGGGCCGGGATCTGGTGTCCGGGGTGCCCAAGACCCTGACCATTACGTCCAAGGAGATCCAGACCGCCATTGCCGAACAGGTCGATGTCATCGTCGATGCGGTGCGGGTCGCCCTGGAGCTGACTCCGCCCGAACTGTCCGCCGACATCGTGGACCAGGGGATTGTCCTCACCGGCGGCGGCGCCCTGCTCAAAAATCTGGACAAGCTGCTCATGGAAGAGACCGGCATGCCGATCATCGTCGCCGATGATCCCCTGTCCTCCGTGGTGCTGGGCTCCGGCCGCGCCCTCGACAACATCGAGATCCTCAGGGAAATCGCCATTGACTGATCCGGGCCGCCGGCACAGCTTCCAGTCGCCAGGCTCGACAGCCGTGATCACCGGGAAGGCTGAACGGACACTTTTCTCGCCATGAGAAAGAAGGGGAACGGAAAACGCAACGGCAGCGGCAGGTCGCTCAAAATCATCCTGCTTTCGGGAATCCTGCTTCCTCTGGTCCTGATCTTTCTCGTCTCCACCCTGGGCAGCCAGAAGTTCGGGACCCTCCACCGCCTGGTGGCCGAGGTAACCGGACCGGTGCAGCTGGCCGTGGCGCGGGGGATCGATTCCTTCAACACCTTCAGGAAGGATTACCTCCAGCTGTTCACCATCCGCGACGAAAACAAGCGGTTATGGAAAGAGTTGCAGGAGTGCCGTGACGCTGCGAACAGGAACCGCGAGGCCCTGGCAACCAACACCCGTCTGCGCAAGCTTCTGCAATTCAAGGAGTCAACGGATCTGCCCACCGTGGCGGCCCGGATTGTCGGCAAGGACCCCTCCCTCTGGTTCCGCAGCGTGGTCATCGATCGTGGCGAAAACGACGGGGTTGCCAAGGGCATGCCGGTGATGAGCGGCGACGGGGTTGTCGGCCAGGTCTTTGCCGTATCCCCCAACTTCGCGAAGGTTCTGCTGGCGATCTCGCCGAGCAGCGCCATTGATGTGCTTCTCCAGAAATCCCGGGTACGGGGGATCCTCAAAGGGGCAGGCTCGCTGACTTGCAAGCTCGATTATGTTCTGAAAACCGTGGATGTCCAGGAGGGTGATCAGGTGGTCACCGCCGGCTACGGAGGCCTCTTCCCCACCGGCATGCCCGTGGGGGTGGTGTCCAGGGTGGTGAAGCAGCGACGGGGAATGTTTCTCGAGATCGAAGTGACCCCCACCGTGGATTTTCTGACCCTGGAAGACGTCTTGGTCATCCAACAGGAAACCCCCTTTGCCGTGCACTGATGTCCGTTTTCGTTTTTATCCTGATAGGCCTGCTGCTCGTTGTGCTGCAGACCACCGTCTTCATGATCAACCCGGTCTGGCCTGCCGCGCCGGACATGTTCTATATCCTGGTCGCCTTCCTGGCATACCGTTTCGACCTGATCCGCAGCCTGTTGATCATCCTTCCGGTCAGCGTGGCCATGGATGTCTTCTCCGGGGTCATCATGGGCATTTATCCGGCGATCTGCCTGGTGTCCTTTGCCCTGCTGAAAGGCATGGCCATCAGGATTCCGGTCCGGGAATCCATCTATCAGGTCCCGTTTGTCGGGGTCAGCTACCTGCTGGTCAATAAAGGCGTCTATCTCATCCTGTCCTTTCTCGCACCCGATGTCCTGGTTCCCTGGTCCTGGCCCCTGATGCTGCTCAGGGTTATTCTGCTGATCCTCGTTGCCTTTCCGCTCTTTTCCCTTTTTGAATTCTTCGACAGCCGGATGCAGCGCAGTCCGATTTCGTTCAAAATGCTGCGGGTCCGCTCGGGAAATGCCTTCCGCCGGGAGGAGAAGGAGCGATGAAAAATACGCGCAACCGCCGCCGGAAAGTGGAAAAATCGGCCCGCCCCCCCCTTCTCCCGCCGGATGCGCCGGTGACCATTATCACCTCCTCGGAGGACGCCGAGCTTGACTTTCTCAAGAAACGCTCCCTCATGTCCTCGGCGATGATCATTGCTTTTTTCGCCCTGCTGGTCGCCCGGCTCTGGTATCTGCAGATCCAGGAGGGAGAGACCTATACCGACCTTGCCGACAACAACCGGGTCAGGTATGTGGAGGTGACCCCGCCCAGGGGGAATATCTACGACAGCGAGGGGCGGGAAATCGTCACCAACCGGCCCTCCTTCAACGTCGTGCTGAGCCGGGAGAACAACCGCCTCGATGACCAGCTGGTGAAGAAGGTGGCGGCCATTCTTGAGGTCGAGGTCACGGACATTCTCGACCGGATCAGGAAAATGGTCGGCACCCCCGGTCATCTGCCGATCAGGCTGGCGGAGGACATCGACTGGGAAAAGGTGGCGATCATCGAAAACAGTCACCTGGACCTGCCCGGAATCAGAATCGAGGTAGTACCGTTACGTGTCTACCATTACGGCAACTACGCCTCGCATATCATCGGTTATCTCGGGGAAATCAATGCGACGGAGCTCGAGAATGCCGATCGTACGGTGTACGAACCCGGCGACCAGATCGGCAAGATGGGCCTGGAAAAACTGCACGAGGCGGATCTGCGCGGCGAAAAAGGGCGCGAGTACATGGAGGTCAACGCCCTTGGCTTTGAACAGAAGGCACTGAAGGGCGTTGAACCCCTGCCGGGGTCTGATCTGCAGCTGACCATCAACATGGAGCTGCAACGCGCCGCCGAGGAGATCATGGAACGCGACGATAAGGCCGGCGCGGTAGTGGCGGTGGAAGTCAACAGCGGCCGGGTACTGACCGCGGCCAGCTCCCCGCAGCTGAAGCTCGACGAATTTATCGGCGGCATCTCGACCAAGGCCTGGCAGGCCATGCTTGATGATCCGCGCCACCCCCTGATCAACAAGGTGGTGCAGGGGCAGTACCCGCCCGCGTCGACCTACAAGATCGTTACCGCGCTGGCCGGGCTTGGCGAAGGGATCATCACGCCAGATACCACGATCTACTGCCCGGGACACTATCGCTTCGGTAACAGGACCTACCGGTGCTGGAAAAAAGGAGGTCATGGAGAGGTCAACCTCCTGCGGGCGCTGTCCGAATCCTGTGATGTTTATTTCTATCAGGTCGGGCAGAAGCTGGGTGTTGACCGGTTGGCCGGCTACGCCCAGCGGCTCGGACTCGGCCGCAAGACCGGCGTAGACATGGAGCATGAAAAAAGCGGCCTGGTTCCGACGACGGACTGGAAAAAACGGCGCTACAACACCAAATGGCATGAAGGAGAAACCCTCTCCATTGCCATCGGTCAGGGGTATGACCTGGCAACGCCCCTGCAGATCTGCATGATGACCGCGGCCCTGGCCAACGGCGGCACCCTGTATCGGCCCGCTCTGATCGAGCGCGTCCGCGATCCGGACGGCCGGATCCTGAAATCATTCGCCCCGGAGGTGCAGGAACGCTTTGTCGGGCAGGGGCAAAACATGCGCCTGGTTCGCGCCGGTCTGGTGGAGGCGGTGAACGGTCCCCGCGGGACCGGAAAGCCGGCAAAACTGAAAGGGATCACCGTGGCCGGCAAAACCGGTACCGGCCAGGTGGTCAAGCTGAAACAGTATGAGCACCTCAAGGAGGAGGATATCCCTTACCAGTATCGCGATCACGCCTGGTTCACCTGTTTTGCGCCGGCGGAAAATCCGGAGATTGCCGTGACCGTTCTCGTCGAACATGGCCTGCACGGAAGCTCCGGCGCCGGTCCCGTCGCCCGGGCGGTCCTGGAAGCCTATTTCAAGGACCGACTGGCCCAGGGGCAGGACGTGGCCTATATGCTGGTGCCGGCCGATGCGGAAAATTCACAGGGGGTGAACTGATCATGGGAAACAGGCACGATTCCCCACGGCGCTGGCCGATGCTGCGCTTTGATCGAAGACTGATCCATTATTTCGACTGGGTCATGCTGCTGCTCCTGCTCCTGGTCTGCGGGATGGCCCTGGCCAACCTGTTCAGCTCCACCTGGAACGGCGGGCCGCACGCCTCACCGATTTTTTACAAGCAGCTCTACATCATGCTCTTCGGAGTCATCCTTATCCTGCCGCTGGTTTCCTTTGACTACAAGGAACTGGATACCCTGGGCTTCATCTTTTACGGGATGGTGCTCCTGCTGCTGGTCTATGCCGCCTTTTTCGTGCAGAGCATCGCCGGCACGCAGCGGTGGATCGATCTCGGTTTTTTTCGGTTGCAGCCCTCCGAACCGGCCAAGCTGGTCCTGGTGGTCGTGCTGGCCAGTTATTTCTCCCGGCAGGAGGTCGGCGAGGGACTCGGCCTGCTGGATCTGATCAAGCCGGGGGTACTCACCGCTGTTCCCTTTGTCCTGATCATGATCCAGCCGGACCTGGGCACCGCAATGATGCTGGCCATCCTTTTCTGCTCGATGATCCTCTTTGTCAAGCTCCGCTGGACAACCATCGCCGCCCTTGGCGTACTCGGAATCACTGCCGCGGTGGTCTTCTGGAAATTCCTGCTCAAGGAGTACCAGCGCAACCGGATCGAAACCTTTCTCAATCCCGAGGGCGATCCCATGAACCAGGGCTATCAGATCATGCAGTCCAAAATCGCGGTGGGCAGCGGCCAGGCCTTTGGCAAGGGATTCATGGAGGGAACCCAGGGGCATCTCCATTTCCTGCCGGAGCGCCACACCGACTTCGCCTTTTCAGTCTGGGCCGAGGAATGGGGTTTTGCCGGCAGTGTTTTTTTTCTCGGCTGTTATTTCTTCATGCTGCTCTGGGGCATCAACATTGCCCTGTCGGCACGGGATAAGTTCGGAGCGCTGCTGGCCTTCGGCCTGGTGATGCTCATCTTCTGGCAGGCGGTGATCAATCTGCTGATGATCATGGGCTGGCTCCCGGTTGTCGGCATTCCCCTGCCGCTGTTCAGCTACGGCGGCTCGTCCCTGCTGACCACCATGCTCTGCGTAGGGCTGTTGATGAATATCAGGATGCGGCGCTACCAGATAAAGGGCTGACCGGGGGGCTACGCTGTCAGGCGCCGGGTCACCAGACCGGCTAAGGCGCTGATGAAGAGGGGATCGTCGTTGAGCGCCCGGGTGGACTCCAGACGCATGCCAAGCTCCCGGGCCTGATCCCGGTAGAGCATCTCGATCTCGTACAGGGTCTCCACATGGTCGGAGACAAAACTGATCGGGACCATCAGGATATTTTTGCACCCCTGGCCGGCCAACTCCCCGAGCAGGTCCGGGGTGGACGGCGCCAGCCACTCCACCGGGCCGCTGCGGCTCTGAAAGCAGAGCTTTCCTTCCCGGCCGGTCAGCCGTTCCACGGCTTTGATCGTGATAAGCGTTTCCTCCACGTAGGGGTCCCCATCCACGATGAATTTTTTCGGCAGGCTGTGGGCGCTGTAAACCACCTGGACCGGCTCGCCGGCGAACCGCTCCAACCCTTCCCTGATCCGACCGGCCAGACACTCGATATAGGAGGATTCCTCCGGCCAGGAACGGATTTCCAGGATTTCCATCTCCGGGGCCACTGAACGGGCCGTACGATGCAGGTCGGCAAGGGAAGAGCCGGTGGTGGCGATGGAATAATGCGGATAGAGCGGCAGGGCGACGATTTTCCGAACACCGGCCCTGCGCATTTCACCGAGAGCCTCAGCGGCAAAGGGATGCCAGTAGCGCATGCAGGTCCGCACCAGAAACCGCCCGCCCGCACTCAGGGAGCGCTCCAGGGCGCGGGCCTGGCTGTCGGTGATCCGGCGGATCGGAGAGCCGCCGCCGATGAGCCGGTAATTTTCGCTGGACTTGGGAGCACGGCGCCGGGCGATCCGCCGGGCGATGAATTTCTGGAGAAATGCCGGCCCAAGCGGGATGATCTGCCGGTCGGAAAACAGGTTGAACAGAAAGGGCTCAACGTCGGCCAGGGTATCGGGACCGCCGAGGTTCAGCAGGAGGACGCCAGTGGGTTCTTGTTCGCTCATGCCGGAAATGTACACGCAGTTCCTGCCGGGCGTCAAGAAAATGAACCACACCCCCTTGATTTGCCCTGCCGCCTATGACTATAATGAAATTATGAAGAGGACCTTTTTCCCGCCACTGCTCGTCATTTCTTTTCCTGAAACAAAAAAGAGTTGCATCACGTTGTTGGTCAGGGCAGCAACATGGGGTTGCTGTCGTTCTCATAGTGGAGGAATAGTATGGAACTGAAGATTGAAGCCAGAAATCTCGACGTGCGTAAAAGTTGGCTCGACAAAATCGAAGGCGAGAAAGCGAAGCTGATTCGCCACTACGCCAACCTGGTTCTTCATCTGCGTGTCACCATTGAAAATACCGCCAATCACAAGGAGGGCGGTTTTGAAGTCCGACTGGTTGCCTCTGTTCCCAATGATACGGTTGTCGTCAAGCGCCGGGGTGAGAAGGTACTTGCCGTGCTGGTCGAGGCCTTTGATGTCCTCGGCCTGCAACTGAAGGAGATTGTCCGCAAAAAGCAGGATCACAAGGGCGCCAAGGTCCAGGGCGCGGTTCTGGGCGGCAACGGCTCCGGCGTGATCCAGCGCCTGTTTCCCAACGATTCCTACGGGTTCATCGTCACCCCTGATGCCCAGGAGATCTTTTTCCACGAAACAGTACTGAAGGACATGACCATAACCGATCTGAAGGAAGGCGATCAGGTCATGTTCGGCGTCACCGAAGGCGACATGGGGCCCCAGGCCACCTATGTCCGGGCGGACAAAAGCTGATCGCCCACTGTCCCGTTACGTTACGCAAAACCAGCCCCCTGCCCCAGGCAGGGGCTTTTTTGTTCTCCGAAAACCATGCAAGTGAAACCCGATCGCGACGATAGGCCCCACCCTCTCCAGTATCGTGGAAGATAGTTCTTCCCTCCCGGCACCGCGGTTTTATGCCGGTTCCTGTCATCGCAGAGAGGCATTCCATTTTTCCCAACCTGTTTAACAAAGGATTTTTTATGCACCTCGGATTTATCGGACTCGGCAATCTGGGCAGGGCCATAGCCG
The DNA here is from genome assembly GCA_003604995.1 of Desulfobulbus sp. Lineage (GTDB taxonomy): Bacteria > Desulfobacterota > Desulfobulbia > Desulfobulbales > Desulfobulbaceae > UBA10518. Next base: position 7,937 of record QZJD01000095.1, read on the forward strand.
GACGGCTTGCGGCACAGGGCCATGAACTCACCGTCTGGAACAGGACCCCGGCAAAGGCGGAAGGCGTGTCCGCCACCCTCGCCCCTTCGCCCGCCGCCCTGGCGGGCCGGACTTCGGTCATCTTCCTCTGTCTGTTCGACAGCCTTGCCGTGCGGCAGGTCCTGACCGGAAACGGGGGGCTGCTCTCCGGGGAGGTGACCGGTACGACGATCATCGACCTGACCACTAATCATTTCCGGGATGTTCGGGAATTTCACGATCTGTGCGCCGGCGCCGGCGCGGTCTACCTGGAAGCGCCGGTCCTCGGCAGTGTGGTCCCTGCCTCGCAGGGTGCACTCACCGTCCTGGTCAGCGGCGACCGGCAGGGCTTCGAGCAGATGCGGCCGCTGCTGAACGATATCGGCAAACAGATCTTCTATCTTGCCTTGCCGACCATGGCCACCAAAATGAAACTGATCAACAACCTGGCCCTGGGCAGCTTCATGGCGACCCTGGCGGAAGCCCTTGCCCTGGGCGAGAAGGCCGGAATTGCCCGGGAAGAAGTCCTGGAAATCCTCTCCGTCGGCGGAGGCAGTTCGCTGGTTCTGACCGCCAAGAAAAACAAGCTGCTGACCGAGGATTTTGCGCCGCATTTTTCCTGCGCCCTGATGTACAAGGATCTTCACTGCCTGCAGGACCTTGCCTATGAACAGAAAAAGGCCCTGTTCACCGGCGCCGTCGCCAAGGAACTCTTCGGCCAGGCCTGCGAAAGAGGCCTGGGCGACGACGATTTCGCCGCGATCTACTCACTGGTCAGGCAACGCTGACCTGCCCTGCTGAACCGGGACAACAAAGGAGCGAAGCAATGGCGGATCTTTTTGACGCAACAACCATCAAGAACATGGCCCTGGGCAACCGCCTGGTGCGTTCGGCTACCTGGGAGGGGATGTGCGAGGCCGATGGCCGGCCCACGCCGAAATTGACCGGTTTCTATCAGACCCTTGCCGCGGGCGGAATCGGCCTGATCATCAGCGGTTACACCTTTGTCAGGCCGGAGGGCAAACAGATGCGCGGCAAGATGGGCATCCACACCGACGAATTCGCCGACTCCTTCCGGGCGATGACCGGGGCGGTCCACGCGGCGGGCGGCAGGATCGCGGTGCAATTGGTCCATGCCGGCGGCCAGACGGACACCGCCAATGCCGGCAGGCGGCCGCTGGCACCCTCGGCGCTGAAGCTCGCGCAATACCCGGAAGTACCCGAAGAACTCAGCAGGGCGGAAATCCAGGCAATCATCGATGCCTTCGGGCAAGGCGCCCGGCGGGCGCGGGCCTGGGGATTCGACGCCGTACAGCTGCACGGCGCGCACGGTTACCTGATCAACCAGTTTCTCTCGCCGCTCACCAACCGGCGAACCGATCTGTACGGCGGCACCATCGACAACCGCTGCCGCTTTCTCATGGAGGTTTACCAGCGGGTCCGGGAGGCGGTCGGCCCTGATTTTCCGGTGCTGATCAAACTCAGCGCGGCAGACAACCTGGCCGGCGGCCTCTCTCTGGACGACGCCCTGGTTGCGGCAACCAAGCTTTCCGCCGCGGGCATCGACGCCATCGAGGTATCCGCCGGCACGCCAGCCTCCGGCAAGCAGTCGCCGGTCCGGGCCGACATCGACGCCGAGGACAAGGAAGCCTACAATCTGGATCTGGCCAGGGCGGTCAAAAAGGTGGTCCGCTGTCCGGTCATGGTGGTGGGCGGCTTCCGCTCCTTTGATGTGGCGGAAGAGGCGGTGCGCGAATCCGGCATGGACTATATCTCCATGGCGCGCCCCCTGATCCGAGAACCCGACCTGCCAAAACGCTGGCTGGCCGGCGACCGCAGGCCAGCAACCTGCATTTCCTGCAACGGCTGCTTCCTGCCGGGCATCAAGGAGGGGGGCATCTACTGCGTCCAGGAGAAAAAGAAAAAAACCTGAGCGTCCCCGCCGGCTGAAAGGAAATGACCCGATGTCTTTCCTGAGAATCTGCCGCAACGCACCGCATCCGCTCGCATGAACAAGAGAAAATTGCTGCGCCGGAAAACCGGCGGCAAAAAAGGACAGGACCGGGCAGCCGACCAGAAACGGGAAATCGGAAGGATGCTCACCCTGGCGACCCGGGCCCTGGAGGCGCGGCAGCCGGGTGTGGCTGACGACTGGTGCCGGCAGGTCCTGGCTCTGGCCCCGGCAAACAGCAACGCCCTGAACCTGCGGGGGCTTGCCGCTGCCCAGCTTGGCCGCAGCGGAGCCGCCGAAAGATTTTTCCGCGCGGCCCTGGCCGGGCAACCTGACAACCCGGCCTTCAACTGCAACCTCGGCATTCTCCTCGCCAACCTGGGCAACTCCACCGAGGCCCTGCCCTGTTTTGAACAAGCTCTGCGATTACAGCCGGATAATGTGGAGATTCTCTACAACCTGATCGAACTCTATGAAAAAACCAACCAGCTGCCCCTTGCCAGAGAAAAGGCAAAGCATGCCCTCCTTCTCGCCCCGGACCATCCTCCCCTCCGTTATCAGCTGGCCAAGCTGGAATACCGGCTGGGCAGCTGCCAGACGGCCGGAGAAATCATTGCAGATCTGCTGGAGCGCAACCTTGACCATGATCTCACCCAAAAGATCTTCCACCTCCGCGGACAGGTCTGTGACCGGCTGGGTGAATACGATCGGGCCTTTGCCGCCTTTCAACAGGCGAACGAGCTGCTGGCGCTCACCCCCCTGGCCGGGGCCCTGGCGCCGCGACGCACGGAACTGCTTAACTTCATTGAACGTCAACAAGGCATCTTCCGCAGAGAACGGATTCGGGAATGGCTGCCCGCGGCGAGCGATGAACAGGGGTTGGCGCCTGTTTTCCTGATCGGCTTCCCGCGCTCGGGAACCACGCTGGCCGGGCAACTGCTTGCCGCCCACTCCCGGGTCATCACCCTGGAAGAGCAACCAACCCTGGCGCAACTCATCGCCGAGTTCAGTTCACCGGAGAGACTCGCGCTCCTGGCCGACCTGGCCCCAGCCGCCATTGCCGCCGTCCGGGAGAACTACCGCCGCCTGCTGAGGGAACTGGCCGGCCCGGGCACGAGCAACGCAATCATTGTTGACAAAAATCCTTTTTATATCTGCTACCTGGGCCTGATCCGGCGCTTCTTTCCGAAGGCCAAAGTGATCGTCGTCCACCGCGACCCGCGGGACGTCTGCCTGAGCAACTTCATGCAGGACTTTACCCTGACCCCCTTCCTGCTCAATTTTCTCACCCTGGAACAGACCGTTTCCTTTTACCACGCCGTGATGACCAATTTTTTCCACTTCCGGGAACACCTGAACCTGGCCATCCTGGAAATCCGCTATGATGACCTGATCGGCGATTACCGGGCAGAAACCGAAAAAATCCTCTCCTTTCTCGGCCTGGAATGGGAGGACGGCATTGATTCGTTTCATGAGCAGGCCGGCGAACGCTTTATCCGGACCCCGAGCTACCAGCAGGTGGTTCAGCCTGTATATACCTCGGCCCGCGGCCGTTGGCAAAACTACGTCCATCACCTTTCCCCCTTCCTCGACCGGCTGCGTCCGCATCTGCTTGCACTCGGTTATCGGTGAGCAAAAGACGCAGGGCGTATCCTTGAAATGCAATGCTTCGCGCTGTTTTCCAGGAGAAAAATATGCTACGCTCTGTGTATGAGGCATACCTTCTCATGCATCCTGCCGGTCCTGGCCGTGTTGACCGTTGTGCTGCTCAGTGGCGCCCCGGCAGCGGCCGCGGAGCCGCCCTCTTCCTCTTTGACCAGCCGTCTGCTCTTCAACGGCGAACTGATCGCCACTGAGATATCGAAGGTCACCGGCTGCGCGATCTCGCCGATCCTGGGCATCTCGGTGCTGGGCGCCTACACCTACTACACCACCCCGGAGCCGCAACGCCCGCAACTTCCCTGGCACGCGGCGCCGCAATTCTGGGGTCCGCTGCTCGCGGTCCTGCTCGGGATCATCCTCAAGGATTCGGCCAAGGTCGCCCTGCCCAAGATCATTCTGGTCCCCCTGGACGCGGCGGAAACCCTGCTGGAGAAAAACACCTCGGCGGTCCTGGCCCTCATCGTCCTGCTCACCTCCATCACCGGCAAGGGCCTGGATCAACTCCAGCTCACCGCTTCCCCGCTCGTCCCCTCGTTCCCCGCCAGCGCCCATGCCGCGGCGGACATGACCCGACAGGCCGGACCGGACCTGATCGGGACGCTGGAACTGGGCAGCCTGATCCTGGTGGTCCTGGTAGTCTACACGGTGGTCTGGATCGTCAGCCATTCAATCAACATCCTGATCCTTGTCTCCCCTTTTTCGATGCTGGACCTGCTGCTGACCCTGGGCAAGAACAGTGTGATCGCCCTGCTCCTCGGCGCCAGTCTTCTTCATCCCCTGGCCGGCCTGCTCGTTTCCCTGGCGATCTTTCTCCTCTCGCTGCTGCTTTTCTCCTGGTCGCTTCGTTTCGTCCTGTTCGGCACCCTGATGGCCCTGGACCTGCTGCGCGGCCCGCCGGCCGCCCTGCCCAGCGACACCCGGTCCGCCCAAGTCTTTGCCTGCCGGGGCCTGCGGGGAGTACCGGTCATGAGCTACGGCCGCCTGTACCGTACCGGCGACGCCCTGATTTTCACCTACCGTCCCTGGCTGTTCCTGCGGTCCCGCTCGGTTACTCTGCCTGAACCGTGCGAAGTATACTCTTTCGGCAAGGGCAGATATTCCGGAATTCTCATCAGAGCGGAAGGCGAATCAGGCAGGTACGCAACCCTGTGCCGGTTCCGGCCCCGCTACAATTCCCATGAAGACAAAATGGCCGAAATGCTCGGCCTGGCCTGCGTGCGCGATCTGAGCCTGGCCAGGACCCTGCGGGACGGACTCGGCTGGGTCCGGGAACAGTTCGCCCGCTGAACAGCCTCCTCGGCAGGCGCGGAGATGTGCCGATGACCCCTTCCCCTTCCCATGTATCCCGCATTGCCAGGGCTGATCCGGAGCGCTTGCGTGACTGGGTCCGCTTCCTCGCCGAAACCATCGGCTGCCGGCCGGCCACCCGGCCTGATCTGCTCCATGCAGCGGCCGAGCGCATCGCCTCCTCTTTTCAGGAACTGGGCTATGCGGTGGGCCGGCAACCGGTTCCCAGCCGCAAGACGACACTTGCCAACATCATCGCCGCCCCTGCCGGCGAAGAGAGTTTCGATTCGGCCTCTCCGCTCCTCATCGTGGGGGCGCACTACGACACGGTTTCCCGCTCGCCGGGCGCCGATGACAACGCCAGCGGGGTCGCCGGTCTGCTGGAACTGGGCCGGCTCCTGGCCCACCAGACCCCGGCGGGGCTGCGGCTGGTCGCCTTTTGCCCGGAGGAACCCCCAGCCTATCGGACCGACGCCATGGGCAGCTACCACTACGCCCGGCGCCTGAACGAGCAAAAGGCGCGGGTCAGGGGCATGGTCTGCCTGGAGATGATCGGCTATTTCTGTGACGAACCGGACAGCCAGTCCTATCCCCTGCCCTTCCTGAAGGCGCTGTATCCTGACCGGGGCGATTTCATCGCCATGGTGGGCAATCTCCGCTCCGGCCCGTGGACCAGGAAGGTTCGCAACGCCTTCGCCGCGGCCACCGACCTGCCGGTGGAGACCCTGAACGGCCCGTCCCTGCTCGTGGGCATCGACTTTTCCGACCACTGGTCCTTCAACAAATTCGGCTTTCCGGCGCTCATGGTGACCGACACCGCCTTCTACCGCAACCACCATTACCACCAGGCCAGCGACAAGCCGGACACCCTGGATTATGAACGAATGGCCAAGGTGGTCACCGGCCTGGCCGGGGCTATCGCAACAATTGTCGGACCTGCGGAACCTTTAAATGGCCCGAAGGGATAAATCGCAAAGCCGCGGATCTCTATCCAGGGGGGGCCTGTGTTCGACTGTAACGTCATCCCTGTTTTTGCCCTACGTCCCCTTGAGGGTGGCAACGGCTGCAGGTTTCATTATGCCAGCCGGCATGATCATCGGGATACGGCAGTATACCCTCCGGACCGTGGCACCGGTCGCAATGCTCCCTTCCCGGCAAGGGATGCGGCATCGGCTGGCCGGACCGTTTTTTTTCAGCGGAGGCTGCCTCGGCCTGCATCTGAACGGCATTGTTGGCGGCAGCATGGCACTTACGGCAGCTGGTATTGCTCCAGCCGGTGTGTCGTGCCGGATAGGGTTGTACGCCCCTGGCACCATGACACCTGACGCAGTCTCTCCGGCCATCGACCTGATGCGGTATCACGACGGCGGATTTCACGAGGGGCGATTCCGGAAAATTTAGCAGTTCCGGCGACTGGATCAAGGCAAAAACCACGGTGACGATAAGGATGAGGACCCCGGCGGCAACTGCCAGCAGGATCGAGTATTGCTCTCTCACAAGATATATCTCCGCAGCTAAACGAAATTAAAACTCTCCGACTGCACATGCTCCATCGGCAGTCCGAGCCTGTCCATGGCATTTCGTATCGCCTTTTGCATCGGTTCAGGTCCGCAGATAAAATACTCCCGGGCCATTCTGTCGGCCGGAAGATGCCGCGCCAAGAGTTCCGCCGTAATCCGCCCGCTCTCTCCCTTCCACCCCTCCGGCGGCTCTTCGAGGACATGAACGACCCTGAGATTCAAACGCGCCGGGAGTTCATCAAGTTCCTCGCGAAAGGTGATCTCTTCCCAGCGAATGCTGCCGTATAGCAGCAGGACAGGCCGGGCATCATGCCGGTCGGCCATGGTGCGCAGTATGCTCATTACCGGCGTAATCCCGACTCCTCCGGCGATAAAGACATACCCTGCCGCTCCATGCCGATCGATGGTGAAGGTTCCGTGGGGTCCATCGAGATATGCCCGGGTTCCCGGCCGTACCTCGCCGATGCGGGAGGTAAAATCCCCCAGTTCTTTGATGGTCATCCGAAGGCGATCCGGTTCCATGGCGCTGGAAGAAAAAGAAAAGGGATGCTCCCTGATCGAATAAGGCGAGGCACCCAGGGTCAACCAGGCGAACTGTCCGGGCATGAAATTCATGCCCCTATGCCCTTCAGGACGCAGGGTCAGGGTCCAGGATCTGCCCCGCTCCTTGGCGACCTCCTCTATGCGGTAGGGGCGGCGGAGCATGATCATCGGTTTTATCAACCGGACATACGCCAGCGCGAGCACCCAGCCGATGATCAGAGCGATCCAAAGCCCTCGCTTGACATACCCCTGCGCATAGTACCCGACTCCCCCGATATGGGTCATGGCCAGCGCTACGGCCACAACCGCCACAGTGCCGTGGATGCCTCGCCAGCGCTCATAAACCAGGCCCAGCTGTTTCCGATACAGCGAGGTGGCGATGACCACGGCAAATGCCAGCAACCCTGCGATTCCTGCCACCATCCACCAGGGGCTCGTGGCCGGATGCAGCAGATGGAGTGTCTCGGGACCTGCGAGGGGAATAATCCCCGCGTGCAGAAGGATGAAGGAAAACGCTATCAGCGAAACGGCCCGGTGAAAATGATAGACGACATCGATCCCGTAGGGGGCGGTGAGGCTCCGAAACCGCCCCGTCAGAAAAAATTGCAGGCCCATAATCGCGAGCCCGGCAAAACCAAGCGCCACTGAAAATTCACGCCAGAATCCCCGGCCCGGCGGTGTCGGCCCGATGAGCATGGCAAAGAGCGGGGCCATTGATACCGCTAGATATACCCCGATCAGCAAAACGCTTCGCAATACAAGTTTCGTCGTCATGGAGACCTCTTGCCGGCCATGCCCCTGAAACGGGGCAACGCCACGGTTACCTCCGTGCCCCTTCCCGGACGGCTGCTCACGATTATCCTGCCCTGATGACTGTCGACGATCTTCTTCGCTATGGACATGCCAAGCCCGGTCCCCCCTTTTTTCCTGGTATAAAAAGGGGTGAAGATCGACCTGATCGTCTCGTCATCCATGCCGGCGCCATGGTCCCGAATCAGGATATTCAGGAGCCTGGCCCTCTGGCTCACGGCAATTTCCACGTTCTGGCCGCTGTCTGAAGCTTCAATGGCGTTATTGATCAGATTCACCAGCACCCTCTGTATCTGAAAGCTGTCGAACTCGGCGCTTATCGGCTGCCGGGGGATCTCGACGGCCAGATTGACCTGCGCATCTTCCGCCTTTTCCCGGCAGAGGTCCACGGCCTGCCGGACAATGCTCCCGGCATCCACTTCCGCGCAGGTCAACTGAACCGCTTTGGAAAAATCCAGGACGTCACGAACGATTTTTTCCATATTCTCAGCTGATTGCACGATCACCTGCGCGGCGTCCGCAGGGTTGCCCTTTCCCTCTCGAATTCTTTTCGCAAAGCCGAGGATGGTGATGAGCGGATTTTTCAGATCGTGAACGATGGCGGTCGCGGCCTGACCAATGCCCCTGAGGGAGCGGTCTTCTTCCGCCAGCTTCTGCAGACTCCGGTCCCGGTCAATGAGAAATCCGGCGAGAAGTGCAAACATGCCCGAGAACAACAGATGAAACATCCGGTCCAGGGTGTCCAGATGAGTTACAGACCACTGGCCGAAAAAAAACGGCAGATAGAACAGTGAGGCAACCAGGTAAACGAAAACGGCGCCCTTCAGGCCATAACGCAATGCCCCCCAAAAAATCGGAATGTAATACAACTCTTCCAGGACCACCCGGGGTGACAGTCCCTGAAAAAGCAGGACATGCATCAGGGTAAGCAGAGGAGGAATTGCGCAGATGGCTGCGGCTAGAGATGCGTCGCTCTTCCTGGACATTGCCGGCCCGCCTGCTATGCCGCTTCTGTTGTTCCGTTCCGCTGGTAGCGGACCAGAAAATACCCGACGGACAGGGCAAGGATGATCACGCCTATGCCGATCAGCGTAGTACTCGATACATCCTTCACGTCAAGAATAATGACCTTGCGGGCGATGGCGATGATCGCGACGGAAATCACAATCTCGGCATGGTTCACCCCCTCCTTCAGGTATGTTTTC